>JAQTNB010000109.1:2834-5214 GCA_028714055.1 Candidatus Omnitrophota bacterium | reverse complement strand
AAGCGAGGATGCTGGCCGCGTCTTTTGAAGAGCAGATACAGGAACTGATCGCCGAGCAGGAGCAGGAGATCGAAAAGGTCAAGCGCGGCGATGAACTGCCTCCGGGGGTCTTCAAGCGTGTTGTGGTCTATGTCGCGACAAAGCGCAAGCTTTCCGAAGGCGATAAGCTGGCAGGCCGCCACGGCAACAAGGGCGTGGTGGCGCGCATACTTCCCGAAGAAGACATGCCGTTCATGGAAGACGGTACCCCGATCGACGTGGTGCTGAACCCCCTGGGCGTTCCTTCGAGGATGAACGTAGGCCAGATCCTGGAAACACACCTGGGCTGGGCTGCCAGGGTTTTAGGGATGCAGGTAGGGACCCCCGTATTTGACGGAGCCACGGAAACCGAGATAAAAGAACTGCTTAAAAAAGCAGGCCTTCCGGAAGACGGAAAGGTCTCTTTATACGACGGTTTCACCGGGCATCGTTTTGACCAGAAGGTCACGGTGGGCTACATCTATATAATGAAGCTGATCCACCTTGTCGATGAAAAGATCCACGCCCGCTCCATCGGGCCGTATTCGCTGGTTACCCAGCAGCCGCTGGGAGGAAAGGCCCAGTTTGGCGGCCAAAGATTAGGCGAGATGGAAGTTTGGGCGCTCGAAGCCTACGGCGCCGCGTTTACGCTGCAGGAGATGCTTACGGTAAAGAGCGACGATGTTTCAGGCAGGACCAGGATCTACGAGGCAATCGTTAAAGGCGAACAGCGGCTCACTCACGGCATACCTGAATCTTTCAACGTGCTCATCAAGGAATTACAGGGGCTCGGGCTTGATATCAGGATGGAGAAGAGTAAATAACCATGGAAGAGACTACCCAATTCAATTCGATCACGATCAAGATCGCTTCAGGTCAGATCATCCGCTCCTGGTCGAAAGGCGAAGTCAAAAAAGCCGAGACCATCAATTACCGGACGCTGAAGCCCGAAAAAGACGGCCTTTTCTGCGAGAAGATATTCGGGCCGGTGCGCGACTGGGAATGTAACTGCGGAAAATACAAAGGGATCAAGTTCAAGGGGATCACCTGCGACCGCTGCGGCGTTACGGTGGAGCATTCCTCCGTGCGCAGGGAGCGCATGGGCCACATAGAACTGGCCGCTCCCGTGACCCACATATGGTTCTTCAAGGCCGTCCCCAGCCGCCTTTCGGCACTGCTTGATATAGGCTTACGGGACCTGGAGAAGATCATCTATTACGAAGAGTACGTAGTCCTTGACCCCGGAGAAACACCGCTGAAGAAGAAAGAGCTTTTGACGGAAGAGAAATACCAGGACGCGCTCTCTAAGTACGGTACGGCCTTTAAGGCAAAGATCGGGGCAGAGGCGGTCAGGGACCTGTTGAAAGAAACCGATATCGACGCGTATTGCCGGAAGCTCCGCAAAGACCTGGAAAAATCAAAAGAGCCGCTGAGCAACCAGAAGGTGCTCAAGACCCTCAGGATCATCGAAGATTTCAAGAAATCGGGGAACGATTCGGAATGGATGGTGCTGGAAGTCCTTCCGGTGATCCCGCCGGACTTAAGGCCGCTGGTCCCCCTTGACGGAGGGAGATTCGCCACCTCGGATTTAAACGACCTCTACCGCAGGGTCATCAACCGTAACAACCGCCTCAGAAAATTGATCGAGCTCAATGCCCCTGAGATCATCGTGCGCAACGAAAAGAGGATGTTACAGGAAGCGGTGGACGCGCTTTTGGATAACGGCAGGCACGGTAAACCGGTCATGGGGGCGAATAACCGGCCTTTAAAATCGCTGTCGGACATGTTAAAAGGCAAGCAGGGAAGGTTCAGGCAGAACCTTCTCGGTAAGCGCGTGGATTATTCCGGGCGTTCGGTCATTGTGGTCGGGCCGGAACTGCAGCTCCACCAGTGCGGCCTGCCAAAACAGATGGCGCTGGAATTATTCGAGCCGTTCATCATCAAGAAACTCAGGGAAAAAGGCTTTGTGCACACGATCAAGGGCGCACGCAGGATGGTCGAGCACGGAAAGATCGAGGTCTGGGACATCCTTGACGAAGTGATCCGCGACCACCCGGTGATCCTGAACCGCGCGCCGACCCTGCACCGCCTGAGTATGCAGGCTTTTCAGCCCGTGCTTATCGAGGGAAGGTCAATCAAGATCCACCCGCTCGTCTGCACCGCTTTTAACGCCGACTTTGACGGAGACCAGATGGCGGTACACGTGCCGCTCTCCCTTGAGTCACAGATAGAAACAAAGATCCTGATGCTCTCCATCAATAACGTTTTCTCTCCTGCCGACGGAAGGCCGATCGTCACCCCGACGCAGGATATTATCCTGGGTGTCGCGTATTTAAGCAAAGAAAAGGCCGGCGCAAAAGGC
>JAQTNB010000109.1:0-2824 GCA_028714055.1 Candidatus Omnitrophota bacterium | reverse complement strand
TGACGTTCAGCTCCCCGGAAGAGGCACGCATCGCCTACGAGGACCAGGAAGTCGACCTGCACGCCCTGATCAAGATGCGCACCCCGAACGTTTTCGACCTGGAAGAGAAAAAAGTATCGGAACAGGTGCAGATCGTCACCACCACCGTCGGAAGGATCATCTTTAACGAGGTGCTTCCGGAAGGTTTCGGTTTTGTGAACCGCGAATTGAACAAAGGCAGGGTCGGGGAGATCGTCGCCGAATGCTACAAGAGATTCGGCCATCAGCGCACGATAAAGCTCCTTGACGATATCAAGAAGGTCGGTTTTACCTTCGCGACCCTCGGAGGGGTCTCCATCGGTATCGACGACCTGAAGATACCCGTTGATAAGCCTGAGGTTTTGAAGGAATCGAAGCTTGAGGTCACCAAGGTAGAAGAACAGTACCGCCGCGGTATCATCACCGACAGCGAACGTAAAAGTAAAGTCATCGATATCTGGACCCACGCGACCGATAAGATCTCGGACCTCCTCTTTAAGGGGATGGACCCGTTCAACCCGATCTTCATGATGGCTGATTCGGGAGCGCGCGGTTCGCGCCTGCAGGTCAGGCAGCTTGCCGGCATGCGAGGCCTGATGGCTAAGCCTTCGGGCGAGATCATCGAAAGCCCCATTACCGCCAATTTCCGCGAAGGGCTGACAGTGCTGGAATATTTCATCTCTACCCACGGCGCGCGCAAGGGGCTCGCCGATACGGCCCTGAAGACCGCAGACGCAGGATACCTTACCCGCCGTCTGGTCGACGTCGCCCAGGAGGTCATCGTTACGGAGCTTGACTGCGGGACGTTAAACGGCATCACGGTTTCTCCTATCATCGAAGGAGACGAAGTCGTGGTAAGCCTGAAGGACCGCATTGTCGGGCGCGTCGCGCTCGATAATATCGTGGATATCATTACCGACGCGGTCATCGTGGAACAGGGCGCGGAGATCACCGAAGAAAAAGCCGACATGATAGAAAAGCTCGGCATAGAAAAGATCCGTATCCGCAGCGCCCTTACCTGCGAGGCGGACCGCGGCATGTGCACCAAATGTTACGGCAGGAACCTTGCCAGCGGCAGGCTGGTCGAGGTCGGGGAAGCAGTCGGCGTTATCGCCGCCCAGAGTATCGGCGAACCCGGCACGCAGCTGACCATGAGGACCTTCCATATCGGCGGCACCGCTTCAAGGACCGTAGCCCAGTCTTTCGTCAAATCCAAGAACAAAGGGTTTATCAAATATCACAGCCTGCGCACCGTCGTCAAGAACAAGGAATTTGTCGTTTTGAACCGTAACGGTTCCGTCAGCATCAACGATAAACAGGGGAGGGAACTGGAACGCTACCCGCTGCCCCAGGGCTCCGTCATCAACATTGCCGAAGGAGAAGAGGTGGCAAAAGGCGTCGCCTTCGCGCGCTGGGACCCCTACACCCTGCCTATCCTGACAGAGGTGGGCGGTATCGTTAAGTTTGAAGACCTCAGGGACGGCACGACCATCAGAGAAGAGGTCAATCCCGTTACCAAGCTTACCGAGCGCGTGGTCGTAGAGCATAAGCAGGAATTCCACCCGCAGATATTGATACTCGACGAGAAGAAGGAAGTGCTGGGGATCTATCCGATCCCTATCGGCGCCCACATCCTGGTCAAAGACGGACAGAGGATCGAGGCAGGCGAATTGCTGGCAAAGATACCCCGCAGCGTCGTCAAGACCAGGGATATCACCGGCGGTCTGCCCCGCGTCGCGGAACTTTTCGAGGCCCGCAGGCCCAAAGACCCGGCGATCATCAGCGAAATCGACGGTTTTGTGGAATTCGGCGAATCCAAGAAAGGCCAGCGCGTTATCATCGTCAGGTCTCCGACGGGGATGCACCGCGAATACACCATCCCGCACGGAAAACACCCCAATGTGTATAAGGGGGACCGCGTGGATGCGGGCCAGCAGCTTACCGACGGGCCCGTGGTCTTGCAGGATATCCTGCGCGTCTGCGGCGATAAGGTCCTGCAGGAATACCTGGTGAACGAAGTGCAGGAAGTCTACCGCCTCCAGGGCGTGCGCATAAACGACAAGCATATCGAGGTGATCATCAGGCAGATGCTCAAGAAAGTGCGCGTTGAGGACCCGGGAGATACCGAATTCCTGGGCACCCAGCAGGTCGATAAATGGAAATTCCAGAAGGACAACGCGCGCGTCATCAAGAAAAACGGAAAGCCGGCGGTGGCAACCCCCTTATTACTGGGGATCACCAAGGCCTCCCTGACCACGGAAAGCTTTATCTCGGCGGCGAGCTTCCAGGAGACGACCAGGGTATTGACTGATGCCGCCACTTCCGGAAAATCGGATGAACTATTCGGCCTGAAGGAAAACGTCATTGTGGGACACCTTATTCCTGCGGGCACGGGTTTCCACAGCCACAGGGAAATTAACGTGATGCGCCTGGCGCAGAGCAAGGAAGAGGTAGCACAGGAATCCGAGAAGCTCGCGCAGGCAGCCAAGACAGAAGGATAAGACATGCCCACGATTTCTCAGCTTATCAGGTTCGGCAGGATATTGAAGAGAAAGAAAACAAAATCACCGGCGCTCAAAGAATGCCCCCAGCGCAGGGGCGTATGCGTGCAGGTGCGCACCATGACTCCCAAAAAACCGAATTCCGCCCTGCGTAAGATCGCCAGGGTCAGGCTGACGACCGGCATAGAAGTGACTTCCTACATACCGGGAGAGGGCCATAACCTGCAGGAGCATTCCATCGTCCTGGTCAGGGGCGGGCGCGTCAAGGATCTGCCGGGAGTAAGGTATCATATCGTGCGGGGGAC
>JAQTNB010000108.1 GCA_028714055.1 Candidatus Omnitrophota bacterium | reverse complement strand
TGCGCCTGCCGGAGGAGGAGCAAGGTATTTCAGGCTAGTCAGAAAAACCGTGGCAATGGCGATGACGTGGAAAGCCTGGTCTGCCAGGTAGAGCCAGAGGCTGTATTTGATCCTGCCGAAGCTTACCTTGAAAGAATCCTGGAGCAGGTGGGTAATGAAGATAAATGCCAGGAATATCCAAAGGTCCGCAAGCATGAGGTACGGCCAGGAAAGCGCGATGAGGCTTGCCGTGACAAGCAGGGCATGCGGCAGGGAACCTTTTGTCCCGGGATACTTAAGCTTAAGCGCGTAGACCTTGTTGAACTGCAGAAGGTAATCCCCGATAAAATGCCCCAAGACCAACCGCAGGAAGATAAACATCGAATGATCCTACCTTTCGTCCGCGCTTTTGTATTTGCTTTCCAGGACCTGGCGGACCTGGTCCGCGCAGGCAGCCAGGTATTTCTCGCCTTCGGGAAAGATCTCTTTGATCTGCTGGAGTAACGCCTGGCGTTCGCCCGCCGAAACGCTTAAGTAGCTTAACTTACCGCTCGCGTCCGGCCTGTCGCTGTAGAGCATATGCGTTACCAGGATCGAAGCATCCGCCAGGAGCTTGTTCAAATTTTCCCTTTCAAGGGGGATCTTGTGCGCCTCGCTCATGAGCTTGCCAACGCTAAAGTCGTCCAGCTCGTTGACCTGCGCCGGGTCATAGACCCTGGAATACAGGGCCAGGGATTTTTCGTTCAGCTTGATCTGCCGGGCGTAAACCGAAAGCAGGGAAGCAGAGACTTTTTTTGCCGTTTCGTTATCGCTTTGCGCGTATTGCGCGATATGCTGGTATGCCTTTTTAAGGTCAAACCCTGCGTCATTAAGGTTCTTCATGAAGGTCGCGATGTTCGGGGCGTCGGCCTTGCTGCCCTCGCGGGGAGGTGTCAATGCGATCTGTTTAAGCAGCGCTGATTTCTGATAACGCAGGCTTTCTATAAAATCTCTGACAAAGCGGTATTCAAAAGACTCCTGCGGTCCTTGAGGGCGCTGGGCGGCAAAGGCCGTACCGGCACAGGCCGCGCACAAGAAGAGAAGGAGAAGGCGTTTTTTCATGGCAGTGCCCCCTTAAGGCTGGTTTTTGCTTTTGTATTTTCCGGTCAAAACCTGGCGGATCTGTCCCGCGCAGGCATCCGCGATCGTTTCTTTTCCGGCGAAATCATCGTCGATGAGCTTAATGAGGCTTCGGCGCTCGTGCGCGGTCAACGAAAGGCGGTTGAGTTTTCCCTCTTTGTCGGGCGTATCGCTGTAGAGCATATGCGTGACCAGTATCGTTACGTCCATCAGGCGCCTGTCGAGCTCCTGCCTTTCTTCGGGGAGCTTTCTCGCTTCGCTGGCAAGTTTTCCCTGCGCGAAGGCGCCGAGCTTCTGCATTTCGCCGGCATCATATATCTTTTTGTAGAGCGTAACCGAACGGTCGCTGAGCTGCACCTGCTTGTCATATAAAGAAAGCACGGAAGCGGCGGCTTTTTTTACCGTTACGTTGCGCGTGCCCCTGAAGCGCGCGATAGCCTCTTTTGCTTTTTTGAGGTCCGCGTTTGCGGAGCGCATGTTCTCAAGGAACGGCTCGACAATGAGGTTTGCGCGCTTATTGTCAAACTTCGGAGGGGGTATTTGTGCGTGCTTCTTGAACGCGCTTTTTTGATAACGAAGGCTCCCCACAAACTCTTTGATAAAATGGAATTCCGGCCCGGTTTTCAGCGTGGAAACATACCAGGAAAAGACGCAAATAATGGCCAGTCCTGCGACCGCAATGATCTTGGTTCGTTGTTTTATCCCGTTCATTTCTTTATAGATACAATAATACTATCATGTGCCGTAAAAGTCAAATCCTAAAGTAAAAGCGGCCGTTCCCGGGGGAGGCTTTTTCTATTGCAATATGCGGCAGTCATTATACAATAATGATGAAAGGCGAAAAAATAAAGGAGAGGCCGATGGATGAGATATTTAAGAGAAGAAGCGTGCGAAGGTTCGCGCAAAAGGAAGTGCCGGATGCGCAGATCCAGAAGATCCTTGAGGCGGGTATGAGCGCGCCTTCGGCGGGGAACGAGCAGCCGTGGCAATTTGTGGTCATCAAGAAGCGCCAGACCTTAGATGAACTATCGGAGGCAAGCCCCTACGCCAGGACGCTCAAAGGCGCTCCGGCAGGGATCCTTGTGTTAGGCGATTTGAGCCTTGAGCGGCATAAGGGTTATTGGGTGCAGGATTGCTCTGCGTGCGTCCAGAACATGCTGCTGGAGGCGGTTTCCCTTGGCTTGGGAGCGGTTTGGCTGGGGATATATCCTCTTGAGGAGCGTATCGCCTACATTAAGCAGCAATTTGCCCTTCCGGAGCAGATCGTCCCGTTTGCGATCGTGCCTGTCGGTTATCCGCTCGATGAAATGGCTCCTTCCAACAGGTATAACGGTTCCCGCGTGCATTACGAATCGTGGAAATGAAAAAGTCCGCGTTTTTATTCCGCCGCTTGTTCCCCGAGGCGCTCGGCATGGGTGTCCTTGTTTTGGCGGGAGTGCTTTTATTTACCTGGCCGCTTGCCCTGCATATCAAAGATGCCCTGCCTACCGGCAGCGAGCCCGAGGCGGTCGCGCTTTTCCAGCTTTATAGTATGGAGTGGACTGCTTTTGCCGTTGACAACGCCCGCCCTTACTGGGACGCGCCTTTTTTCTGGCCTTTCCGCGGGGCGTTCAGCTGGAGCGAACCGCAGCCGGTCTTTTGCCTTCTGGGATGGGCTTTATCAAAGATAACGGGGTTTGTAGCCGCCTATAATTTCCTGCTGTTGTTCTATCTGGTTTCTTTCGGCATGGCGGTATACGCGATGGCCAGGCTCTTTACCCGCGACCGTCTGGCGGCATTTTTTGCGGCTTTCTGGTGCGCGGCAGGCGCGTATTCCATGCAGCAGATATGCGCGCTTCCGCTCCTTGCCGGGGTGTTCCCGGTGTCCAGCATCTTCTTCGGGCTGATTTTTATCCGCGCCAAGAGGTCCGTATTCTTCTGGATGGCGGTATGCGCCTACCTTTTGACATGGGGGACGTGTAAGCAGACGGCGCTCTATCTTTCCATGCTTTTGCCGGTCATGTTTTTCGTTTTCTTTTCCCGAAGCCTCCGGCGGCCTCAAGCGGTTGCGCGCTGGAGCCTCGCTTTTATATCGGTCCTGGCTGTTCTTGTGCCGTTTTCCCTTTGGCAGCTTAAGTTTTCCCGTGAGATGGGGTTTGAGCGGTTTCTGGGCAACGTGCGCGGTGTGCTGCATGTCAAGCACCTGTTCATGCCCGCAAAGGGGCATTGGCTGGCGACAAAGATTTTCGGCTGGGAAATATATTCATGGGACCTGGGTGTGGCGGTTTGCGCGCTCATTGTTCTGGCGGTATGCCTGGGCGCTCTGCGTTTTTATTCTCAGTGGGACCCTTTTCGCAAAAAAGCCGCGGCAGGGCTGTTGTTTGTATCGGCAGCCGCGCTCTTTTTGGCTTTCGGGCCGCGCACCGATATCGTCATCGGCGAGGTAAGGCTGGGGGTATATCAGGCTCTTTTTTCGCTTATCCCCGGTTTTAAATTCATCCGCGCTCCGTCGCGGATAGTATTTTTTTCCATCGTGGGGTTAGCGGTCCTTGCCGCTCCGGCGTTCGCGTACCTGCGGGGGATGATCAGGGGAAGGCTTAGCCGGACGGTTTTTAGCGCGGCGTGTTTCGGCGTCCTGGCCGCTGAGATCTGGGTTTTGCCGTTACCTTTGGTGTACCCGGGTAAGTTTTTACGCGAGCATGAAAAAGTGGATGCCTGGCTTAAGGAATACGCGGGAGGCAGCCCTTTGTTAGAGTTGCCGGCCCCGGTTCAATTATGGCCCGAGTCTGCCGTGTATGAGGCCGAGGCGATGCTGCGGGCGCTTCGCCACGGAAACCCGGTTGTAAACGGCTATGCAAGCTTCGCGCCGCCCAGTTATTGGCAATTGAGGCGCGCCCTTGAGAATGACCCTGCGGGAACCGGCCGCAGGTACCTGGCGGCATACGGGGTGCGCTATGTGCTGCTGCATACGCACCGGCTTGGCGCACAAACTCCGGAAGCTTTTGAAGAGCTTTTGGGCGCTCAGGCTGTTTACCAGGATGCAGGGCATTGGTTATTTGAACTGCCTCCAAGCGGCGACAGGCAGGACGCTGATTTCAGGTTTACCCTAAGAGCGAATTTTCAGGAAGCGCCCCAGGCAGATAAGATATACGCGGTAAAGTTACCCAAAGAAAGGCGCGTTGCCGTGCTTATTACGCCGGATTCCGGCTTGGAGGTATACGCGGCCTGGAAGGGGAAAGGCGGCCAGGAGAATAAAAAGATCAGGGTCAAGGGAGGCGTGCTTGTTGATGCTATGCAGCCCGGTCTGTTTTTCCGGATCAATTCAGGCGGCAGCCGCGGGGATATATTGCGAGCAACGGCAATGCCGGCCGAAGAAATGGATGCCTTCTTTTCGCGGAAGAAAGATCAAGCCGCGCCATGACAAAGGGAGCGCGGGAAATATCGCGCGCGGTCTTAAGCAAGATAAAGGTGGAATAGATATGATGCTTGTCGATGCCCACTGCCATCTGCAGGATGAACGTATCGGCGCCGGCATAGACGCGCTTATAGCCAGGGCCCGGGAGGCCGGCGTATCCTGGGTTGTCTGCTGCGGCACCGAAGAGCGCGACTGGCAGG
The DNA here is from genome assembly GCA_028714055.1 of Candidatus Omnitrophota bacterium. GTDB lineage: Bacteria > Omnitrophota > Gorgyraeia > Gygaellales > Profunditerraquicolaceae > JAQTNB01. The sequence goes on along the minus strand of JAQTNB010000108.1, from coordinate 551 downwards.
ATGTCCTGGGCCTGAAAGAAAAATACCCCGGATTTATCGTTCCGTCGTTCGGCTTGCATCCCTGGAGCCTTAAGGAAAGATCAAAGGATTGGGAAGAGGAGCTGGAGCGTTTTTTAGGCATGACGCCTTCGGGGGTCGGAGAAATAGGGCTGGATCACGCGGTTGATATAGACCACGCGGAGCAGGAAGAGGTGTTTTTGCGGCAGCTTATGCTTGCCATAAAACTACAGAGGCCGGTTTCCATACATTGCCGGAGGGCCTGGGATTCCCTGCTGGCGGTGTTAGAGAAGACCGGGCCGCTTGAATCCGGCGGCATAGTCCATTCCTATTCGGGCGCGCCTGAGGCCATTTCTTTGTTGGGTAAGTTAGGGCTCAGCGTTTCTTTTTCCTGCTCCATTACCCGTTCGGGAAACAAGAAGGGCAGGAGGGCGCTGCTTGCGGCTCCGATGGAAAATCTTCTTATCGAAACCGACAGCCCTGATATCATGCCTGTTGGAGTTAAGGGCCTCAATGAGCCGGCAAACCTTATTTTGGTGCTTCAAACAGCCGCG
>JAQTNB010000107.1 GCA_028714055.1 Candidatus Omnitrophota bacterium | reverse complement strand
CTTGCGCGAAAGAAGTGGAAATGACCGGCCTACCCGAACCCAGCGCATAAGAAAATGTCCCTGAAACGGCCTGTTCCGGATCGAGAGAGGTTGAGATGTAGATATCCGCGGCCTTTAAAAAATGAAGGAGCTTTTCCACGGAAACATACTCGTTATAGAAGTTCACGTGGGAAGAAAGCCCGAGATCGTGGACCTTCTGGATGAGGAATTTGCGGTAGCTTTCCCCTTCTTCCTTCAGGACGTTCGGATGAGTTACCCCGAGCACTATGTACAAAATATCCGGGTAGGCATGAACGACGCCGGGCAACGCCTCTATCACATATTCGATCCCCTTGCCTCTACTGAGCAGTCCGAATGTCAAAAGGATTGTCTTCCTTGAAAGACCTAAAACAGCCTTGGGCTTTGCGCTGGAGGAGTAGGAGACAGAATGGATGCCGTGCGGAATCATTGAAATTTTTTCTTCTGCTATCCCGTATTCCCGGATAAGGATCTCTTTTGAGAGGCCGGTCATCGCCACCACCCCGCTTGCTTTTTCCGCTACCGAACGGACTATCGCTCGAAGCGCAGCTTCGGGTGAAGGCAAGATGCTGTGAAAAGTTACGACCGAAGGTTTTTTGAGCGCCTCCAGGAAAGAAATGATGTAGGAGCCGTATTCGCCTGCGAAGATGCCAAATTCATGCTGGATATTGACGAGCTTGACCTTATCCATACCGTTGATATCCTGAGCGGTCTTGATGTATTCCTGCTCAGAATACTGGTTTATTTGAAAAATGACTTTTTTTGAATAATGGTAGCGCGATATATCGTCAAGGTTGACCGCCGCCACCCTTGACTCAATGAAAGGTTCAAGCAGCTCATCCATCGCAGCAATAAGGTCTGCGGTAAAGGTGGCTATGCCGCACTCCCTGGGGGGAAAAGTAGATACATAAACAATTTTAAAGGCTTCGCTCATTTTTATAGTCGGTTCCCGATCGTTATTTTTTGAGTTCTGCCAAAAGTTCCTTCATATCGACTGATTTAGCCGCTATGAGCTTATCGGCTGCGCCATAATAGATGTATAATCTACCGTCTTTCAGCACGGTTCCCGTGGGAAAAACAACATTGCTGACATCCCCGCGCTTTTCCCACTTTTCTGCCGGAGAAAACAAGGGGCGTTTCATGCGCCCTATGACTTTAGCCGGATCGTTGAGGTCCAGCAACGCGGCTGCCGCATGATAAACCCTGCCTTTATACGAATCCTCTATGCCATGATAGATCAAAAGCCATCCATCCTGAGTCTCGATGGGTGGACAGCCGCCGCCGATGTACCTGCTCTCGAACCTGTATTGGGATTCAAGCAGCACGTAGCTGCCCAAATTCCTCAAATACTCTCTCCAATAATCATCGGTAAGGTCTTTAAAATCATCGAAATAAATCACCTGGATCCCCGGGAGGATACGGTGGACCAGCGCGAATTTATTGTTAAATTTCCGGGGAAAGATGAAGGCATCCTTCTCCCATAACAGAATGTCGGCGCCTTGCCTGTCTTTTATGTATGATTCAAAGAGAAAATACTTTTCCCGTACCTTTATCTTTGAGCAATCCATCAGTTTGCCTGCTTCGGCATACGTGATGCGCGGAGATATTACCCCGTGCTTTACGAAATTGATAAGGTCGGTGCTGGTCGCGTAAGCTACAATGGCGTTTTTGCCGTCATAAGCGGTATAAAAAAGATAATATACCCCGTCTAAAAAAACGATCCGGGGGTCCTCGACGCCTTTTTTCTCGTAATCATGCTCCGGGAAAAGGACGGGATGGTCAAGCCTCTTGACGACCTTCTGAGCGGCTAACTGACAGTAGCCTATCGAAGAAACCATGTCGCCCTGCCGTACGGCCCGGTAAAACATGTGAGTTACGCCGTCTATCTCGACACAGGCGGGATTTAAGACTGCTTGGTTATCAAATGCATTGAGTGAACTCTCGAGTATTATGCCTTCATTTCTGACTTTGATCATCTGGCCCTTTCTCTATTAAGGTGAAGCTCCGCGGGCTAAAGCCCGCGGCTTCCTCCCCTCTTGAAAGACACAATTGCATTACTCCCACGGGTTTAAACCCGGGGATTCCTGTCGGGGGATGGGACCGGCTGTTAGGTTACGATCGGGGAAACAAACACTTTTGCCTATGCTTGTATTATAGTCCGATCTCGCAACTTATCAATGGATTAGAGATGGGCGAGCCTCTTTTCTTCCCTCCGGGAATAAAGCGTCGGGACGATAAACCAGGCGATCATTTCAATGGTCATGCCGCCGATTGACGGGATCGCCATGGGCATCATCACCTCGGCACCCGCCCCTTTCAGGAACATGATCGGCAATAATGCTGCGATAGTGGTGATCGTGGTCAAGAATGCCGGCCTGATCCTGCCCAACCCCGCATACACGGTAGCCTCAACCACGTCCTTACGCGTCTTTATGCTGTCTTTTCGGTTTTTAAATACGTCGTCAAGATACGTCGTGATCAATACGCCGTCGTCAACCGCGATCCCGAAGAGTGCGATAAAGCCTACCCAAACCGCCACGGAAAAGTTAAACCCCGAAAGAGCCAACAGCCAAACCCCTCCTGCCAGGGTCACCGGAACGGCGGTAAAAATAAATAGCGACTTTACAATGGAACGGAAATTCATGTAGATGAGCATGAAATTGATTAAAAGGCTGATAGGTAGAAGTATGGCTATCTTGTTCTTGGCGCGCGTCTGATTCTCAAACTGGCCCGACCATTGCAGGAAATAACCCGGAGGCAACTGTACCTTCCCGGCGACCACTTTGGAAGCCTCTTCCACAAAACCCACCATATCGCGTCCGCGCACGTTCATTAACACATACGCGCGTAAGGTGCCGTTCTCCGAGTTGATCATTGCCGGGCCGGTGACAAAATATATATCCGCCAATTGGGCAATGGGGATCTGCGCCCCGTCCTTGGTTGAGACAAGCACGCGCCTGAGCGCATCGATATTGTCGCGCAGTTCCCGGGCATAGCGCACGCGCACCGGATATCGCTCCCTCCCTTCAACCGTCGTGGTCAGGTTTTCACCTCCGATAGCCGTTTCTATCACATCCTGGACATCGCGGACCGCAATCCCGTAACGCGCCAGCTCTTCCCGCCTGATCTTGAATTCAATATAGGGCTTGCCGATGATCTTCTCCGAATAGAGATCTACCGCCCCGGGAACCGCCCTGACCGCTTCCTCTACTTCTGCCGCGATCTCTTCGATCTTCTGTAGATCCGGGCCGAACACCTTGACCCCCACCGAAGTCCTGATCCCGGTGGCCAACATATCAATACGATTGACGATAGGCTGGGTCCAGATGTTGGAAACGCCGGGTATCTGCAAGGCCGCGTCCATCTCCCGAATAAGCGCGTCTTTGGTCATGCCTTTTCGCCACTGGTTCTTGGGTTTCAGGGTGATGATAGTCTCGAACATCTCTACCGGCGCAGGGTCAGTTGCCGATTCCGCCCGGCCGACCTTGCCCACGACCGTTTCTACTTCGGGGAAAGAGCTGATGATCTTATCCTGTATCTGGATCACCCTGACCGCCTCGGTTAAAGATACGGACGGCCGCATCACCGGCATAAAAAGGATGGAACCCTCGTCAAACGGAGGCATGAACTCCCGGCCGATACGCGGGCTAAACCAGAACCAGGTTAAGCTTAAAGCCGCGATCAATACGATAAGCAGGGCCGATTTTACTTTCCCGGGAAAGATGAAAATTAGTATTGCCAAGACGATCCCGGAAAAAACCAACAAGGAAACCGTATCTTTGGGCAGGATAAAGGCAAGGCTGCTTATCAGAATAACCGCGGGGATAAGCAAGAAGGCAGTGCGATGGTCCAGGCACCAGCGCAAAACTTTTTCATAATTGCGCTGCAGCATCTTCACCAACGGGTTCTCCTCGGGTGAGCGTAATTTTCCTTTCAGAAAATACATGCTGAGGACCGGGATCAGCGTCAAGGCCACGACGACTGAGGCAAGCAGGACAAAGGTCTTGGTATAGGCCAGGGGCTTAAAGAGCTTGCCTTCCTGCGACTCCAGGGCGAATACCGCCAAAAATGATACGACGGTGGTTAAAACCGCGGTTATTACCGCCGAGCCTACTTCGCTGGCGGCATTAAAAATTACTTCCAACCGCGATTTTATTCCTTTTTTGATCTCATCGGCATGAATAATCAGGTGGCGATACGCATTCTCAGTCATGACAATGCCCATATCCACCAGCGTGCCGATCGCGATCGCTATGCCGGATAAAGACATGATGTTGGAGTCTATTTTAAGGTAATACATGGCAATGAAAGCCATCAACACGGAAAGCGGCAGCGTCAGGCAGATCATCATCCCCGCCCAAAAATGCGCCAAAAACGGCACAACTACCGCCATGGTAATGATTATTTCCAATACGAGCGCTTCGCGTAAGGTGCCGATGGTGCGCTGGATCAGCTCGGTGCGGTCATAGAAAGGCACGATCCTTACTCCGGCGGGCAGGCCTTTCTCTAATTCTTTTATCGCTTCCTTTACCCGCTGAATGACCTGCATCGCGTTCTCTCCGTAACGCATGACAACCACGCCCCCCACTGCCTCCCGGCCGCCCTTATCCAGCGCGCCGCGCCTGAATTCCGGGCCGAGCTGCACGGTAGCGATATTCTTTATATAGATCGGCGTTCCGTTGCTTTCACCCACCGCTATATTCTCGATATCCTCCAGGGATTTGATAAACCCCAAACCGCGGATAATATATTCCATGGCATTGTTCTCGATGACCTTGGCCCCCACATCGACATTGGACCTCTTGACCGCTTCCATTACCTCGCCTAAATGAATGTTAAGGCCGAGCATCTTATTGGGATCGATATCGATCTGGTATTGTTTGACAAAGCCTCCGACAGAAGCGACCTCCGAGACCCCTTCCACCGAATTAAGCTGGTAACGGATAAACCAGTCCTGCAGGCTTCTAAGCTTATCGATACTGTAACCCTCCCCTTCAACCGTATACCAGAAGATCTGGCCTAAGCCGGTCGCATCCGGGCCCAAGACAGGAAGCACTCCCGGAGGCAGCCTTCCTGCGACAAGGTTCAATTTTTCCAGCACCCTGGAACGCGCCCAGTAATAATCCACGTTGTCTTTAAAGATAAGGTAGACTTCGGAGAAACCAAAAGCAGAGGAAGCGCGGATGGTCTTTACTCCCGGGGTCCCGCGCAGGGATACGGAAAGCGGATAGGTGACCTGGT
>JAQTNB010000106.1 GCA_028714055.1 Candidatus Omnitrophota bacterium | reverse complement strand
CAAACTGCGCCGGGTTGACAAAGATGCTGACTACCACTACATCGTTCTCACTGCGCGCCCGCCTGATAAGGCTGATGTGCCCGTCATGCAAGGCGCCCATCGTAGGCACAAAACCGATCCGCGCGCGCTTCCTGCGTAAGGAAGCAGCGAACAACTGCATTTTTTTCACGCTGCGGATGACCTTCATAATATCGTAAGCAGGGGCCTGACTACAAAATCCCTTTCAAACATCCTGGGATGGGGAATACGCAGGCCCGGCCTTTTGATCTTCATATTCCCATACAGCAAGATATCCAGGTCGATTACGCGCGGCCCAAAACGCACACCCCTACGCCTGCCTAACGCGCGCTCGATCTTTTTAAGCGCGTGGAGCAGCCGCAAAGGAGAAAGTGTAGTGCTGATCTTAAGGCAGCCGTTAAGATAATCCGGCTGGCCCAAAGGCCCGCCCACAGGCCTGGTGCGTATCAGGGGCGAAACCGCAAGGACGCGCATCCCCTGCCTTGCGTTGATGCTTTCTATGGCGCGCCTGATGTTGTTCTTTTTGTCCCCGAGATTGGACCCCACTCCCAGGTAACAAATAGCCATCAAAGTACTTTCTTGAGCCTCTCTAATGCCTGCCGGATACGGGCAACGGGGACCGTCAGGGCCATGCGGATATAGCCCTCTCCGTATTTCCCAAACCCTATTCCCGGCGTTACTATCAGGTTTGCCTTTTCTAAAAGGAGTGAAGAAAATTTTATGGAATCCGACTTCACCGGGATGTTCAGCCAGAGATAAAAGGTCGCCTTGGGAGGGTTGACTTTCATCCCAGGGATTCAAGGCCGCTTACCAGCACATCGCGCCGCTCCTGGTATGTCCGTCTCATCTCTTCAATATGCCCCTGGGGGCCTTCCAGGGCCTCGATACCGGCGATCTGGACCGCGGAAAATATCCCCGAATCCACGTTGGATTTGACTTTCGCAAGGGCCGAGACAAGCGCTGCGTTCCCGCAGGCCCAACCCACCCTCCATCCGGTCATGTTATAGGTCTTGGAAAGGGAGTGAAACTCTATGGCGACGTCCTTTGCGCCTTGGCATTCAAAGACGCTCGGCGGACGGTAACCGTCATACGACATCTCCGAATAGGCAAGGTCGGAAAGTAAGATCATTTTATTCGACCGGGCAAACTCCACCGCATCCTGCAGGAACTCAAGCGGCGCGACCGCGCCGGTCGGATTATTCGGGTAATTGATGTAGAGGATTTTTGCTTTGCGGCGGATGCGCGCGGGTATCCTGGATAGATCGGGCAGAAAACCGTTCGCCTGCCTTAAGGGCATAAGATGCGGGGTCCCGCCGGCAAAGATCGTCCCTCCTTTGTACGGCGGATAACAGGGATCGGGCACGAGGGTATAATCCCCTTCGTTTAAGAAAGCCAGCGGGAAATGCGCGATCCCCTCTTTTGAACCGATCAGGGGCAGGACTTCCGATTCCGGGTCAAGCCGGACGCCGAAACGCTTTGCGTACCATGAAGCGATCGCCGCGCGTAGCGCGGGCATCCCCTGGTCAAGGGCGTAACGGTGACAGGCGGGGTCCCCTGCTGCCAGGCGCAGCCTTTCGATGATATGCGCGGGGGTCGGAATATCGGGGTCGCCGATACCCAGATCTATGATATCGCGCCCTTCCTGGCGCGCTTTTCTTTTGCTCTTATCGATCTCCACAAAAAGATACGGCGGCAGCTTCTTCAGGTGTTTTGAAACCGCAAATCCCATCTTCTCTCCTCCCTGTTTATTACACTACTATACAGTAAGTATCGGCTTTGAGCAAAACAAAAAAATAACTTTCCGCTACGGCCTCAGCGACGAAATATTGAACAAAAGATTAAGTTCTGCCTGGCAATTCAGATGGCAATCCCTGCAGCGTTTTATCTCCTGCCGGCGCGCCTCGTAATCGCGGGAATACCAGAACGCATCCGCGGAACCCGCCGCCAGGACATTCCCCACGGACCTCCCCCAGTTGACCCAGGGCACGCACGGGTATGCCTCTCCATAACAATCGACCGCAAACGAACTTTGCCCCGCGAAGCACAATAAAGGCGACCTGCGCCCGGCAAAGGAATTCTCAAAAAGCCTGATGTGCCCGCAGGAATTTTCTATCTTTGCCAGCCTCCGGTGCTTAAGAAAACAAAGGTAGCGGGAAAGCTCCCGGGCTTTCTTCAGGAACCCCGGGTGCCGTAAAGGCGCGCCGATACTTTTTTGCGCGGCAAAATCCTGCTGGGGTATGAATTCGATGCAGTCGGCTCCCAGCCGCGCGGATAACGCGACCATATCGCGGGCCTCATCGATGTTCTGCTCGCTGATGACCGAGACGATCTTTATCCGGGGGGGCTTGCCTTTTTTTGCCGCGGCGCGTAAAAGCTTCACTCCCTCTGTTGCGCGCGCAAAAGCGCCGTTCACGCCGCGGATGGTATCGTGCGTTTTTTCCCGCGCGCCGTCAAGAGAGACATTGACGGAATGCACGCCGCAGGCGATGATGCGCCCGGCGCTTTTTTCATCAAGCAGGGAACCGTTGGTGTTCAGGTGCGCCAGCATCCCCCGGTCCCTGGTAAAACGCAGCAATTCAAAGATATCTTCCCGCAAAAGCGGCTCTCCGCCGGTAAAGCCTATCCCGGCGGTGTGCAGCCGGGCAAAACCTTCGATCAGGGCCTTCATCCCGGGAGTGTCCAGCTCCGAAAGCCCCCGGGCGCGAAGCGCGGCATCCCGGTCAGGAAGGCTGCACATCCTACAGCGGTAATTACAGCGGTAGTTCGTTACCAGCGTCCCGAGTATCGGGCCGCAAAGCTGCCGCCGGAAAAGAAAAGAAAGATACGTAAGCGGGTATTTCAACGCCTGGCGCGATAACCAGAGAAACTCCCCGCGCATCATCTTATCGCGGATAAAATCACGGTATACCTCTCTGATCAAGAGAACCTCCGGCTGCCTAAGTTGCTGCGTGCCCTGCCTTATCCTTCTGTCCGGGCTTGAAATACCTTTCGCTCACACCCGAGAAGACTTCTTCTACCCTTAACGCGCGCATGCACGCCCCCTGCCCCTGAGGATGCCGGCAGCGGTAGATCTTGGCGTTAAAATTCGTTATGCAGGGGCTGCAGGGAAAAGATTTATAGAAAACCATCCCCTTCTCTCCCCAGGGGCCGTAGAGCAAAGGGGTGTTGGGCCCATAAAGGCCCGCGACAGGCGTATTCAGGCAGGAGGCCAGGTGCACGGGTGCCGTATCCGCGGAGATCACCAGGTCCGCGATGGAAAGCAGCGCTAAAAAAGCCCCGAAATCAAGCTCTCCGCTTGCGTCAACCGCCTGCAGGCGGTTGTGCATCAGCCCGATGATCTCTTTGACCGCGCGCGACTCTTCAGGCATTCCGCTGAAGACCACTGTCGCCGCGTAGCCTTCGATGATCCGGTCGGCTAATCCGGCAAAATATTCCGCTGGCCAGCGCCTGAGCGTAAAATTCCCGCTTGTCCCGGCGTGCAAAACGACCAATGGCCCATTTTTGAGGCCTGCGCGCTCCTGAAGCAGTTCCCGGACCTTTTGCATATCCCCGGGAAGATAATGCAGCAAAGGGCCATTATTTACTCCGCCGTACCTCTCTGCCCCTGCTTTTTCCGCCAGTAAAGAAAAGGATGAAACGATATGGATACCGTTATCGTAAGGCACAGGGTCGGTAAACAGCATATGCCGGTGCTGGCCCCGGGTATGAAAGCCGATGGAATCACGGCGGCTGATCAAGAAACAGAACAGCGCGGAGAACCGCGCGAACTGCTCAAAATCAATCACCAGGCCGTAATCGTTCTTGCGCAGCCGCATGAAATTTGTGAACGCCGTGGAAATAAACAAGGGGAACGTGCGGCTGCTGATGGTATAAACGGTATCAAAGCATCCGCCGGCAGCGGCGATCGCTTTATTGTCGGAAAGGGTAAGAAAATCTATGCGCGCATGCGGGTAACGGTTTTTGAGGCTGCGCGCCGCCGGAAGCAGCATGGCGACGTTACCGATCCCCCAGAATTTAATCAGCAATATCCTGGAGTAGCCGCCGAGCTTTTGCCTGCGCCGGCGGAATAAACGACGGACGGCCCCCGTTACCGAGCATATATACGCCAGGGGTATCCCCAGCCAGATATCGACCCAACGCACCATCCTTAGGTTCATCGTTCCCTTGAGCCCTTTTGCGCCAAAACCAGCATGTCACCGAAACTTAAGGTCAGCGGAATATCCAAACAACCAAAACCTTTTGCGTATGAACGCCTCCCTGCGCGCGCAAGGATATATGAAAGCAGGAATGTCTTACGGTAGGTGCGGGCTTCCAGGATGGAGAAACCGTTGCGCGACAAAAACGCCGCCATGGACTTACGGGAAAAATAAGCCGTGGGCACCTTCCGGTATGACCACCAGCGCAAGCCAAGCGCCTTGGCTGAGAGGCTTCCGGTATCCGGCGTCGCAAGGCAGAGGATCCCCGCGGGTTTAAGCAAGCCTTTAAGCTTCTCAAGTGCCGCTTGCGGATCAGGCATGTGCTCGATCACTTCCAGGGCGGTCACGGCGTCAAAAGAACCCTCGGGAAAATCAGCATCACGGATATCACCGCAAAATACCTTGAGCCCCGAGGCCTCCGTGCAATAGCGGGCCGCGTCCCTGCTGAGCTCTACCCCGGCAACCGACAACCCTTGCCGGCGGGCCAGGGAAAGTAACAGCCCATAAGAACAGCCCGCGTCAAGGAGCGAGGCCTTGGGAGGCAGGCGCCTTCGCAGTAAAGATAAAACCCTGCGATAGGTAACGCAGCGCTGCGTAGCCTGCAAGACGTATAAGGGGTCTTTGGAATCTGCGTAGAGCCGGCGGATGCTGTCGTGGTCCGGCGCGGGAAGGCAAAACCTGATACCGCAGTTTTTGCAGCCGTATAGGCAGGAGGAGATGCCGAAATCGTCGGCAGTGGGAGAGAATTGCACCGTGCCGCTACACGAAGGCCCCGAAGAGACAAAGATTGTATGCGTGTCGGGCGAGCCGCAAACGATGCATTTTGATTCCATCTTTTATTTGAACAACACGTCCTGCATGGTATAGAGGCCGGCGGGCTTACCGCATACCCATTTTGCCGCCTTGAGGGCCCCTACGGCAAACAGGTCCCTTGAGTGCGCCTGGTGCTTTATCTCGATACGCTCCGAATTGCCGCAAAAGACAACGGTGTGGTCTCCGACGATATCCCCGAGCCTGATGGCATGGATCGGGACCTCTTTTTTGGCC
>JAQTNB010000105.1 GCA_028714055.1 Candidatus Omnitrophota bacterium | reverse complement strand
GCGTCAGCGCCGAAAGCACGGCAACCGGCATATCGTATTCCTTGCCGGTAAACCCAAGCAGGCTGTAAATAAACAGAATGGTAATGGTAAGCGGAAGCATGGATATGAGGCCGGTCGCAGGAGATTTGAACAACACGACCATCATAAAAAGGACGATGATGAAGCTCCCGAGGAAATTCACCAGCATCCCCCCTACCATCTTGTCCTGCCAGACCATATTGATGTAGGTGAGGCCTGCCCAGTGATAGGAGACGTCAAATGGCGGCGGTTGGGCCTTGAAATACTCATCGACCTGCTTGACGACGGCTGCCATCTGCTTGTTGTCTCCCGAAGTCAGCTGCAGCCAGACATTGGCCTTGGAATAGTCGGGATTCACAAAGTGCCAGAGGTCATCGGGCTTGTGCGAATTCTCAAAAGAGATAAGCGCCTGAGCCACTGCCTGCGGCGTTTGAGGGATTACGTTGTTCTTTTTATCCCCCCCCAGAAGCTCATAATAGACTTTTTTAGTGACATCCGCCAGAGAAGTCGACTTGCCGACCTGCCCCTGCTTTTGCAAATACTCCTGCAGGCCCTCGATAGAGCGCAGCATCCCGGGTTCCAGGAATAACTGTGCTTCCCTGTCTTTTGCCTCAAGGACCAGGTAGGCGCTATAGGTGCCGCCAAAATGTTCATTGAGCACCTTATCAGCCACGCGGATGGGGTGTTTTTTGTTAAACCATTTTACCGGGTTGTCATTGATCTGGATATGCGTGATCCCGTAAACAGAGAGCGCGACTATCGCGATAGAGCCGGCCAGCACCTGCTTCCAGTGCCTGACGGTAAATTTCCCCCAGGCGGCAAGCGCGCGGCTCAAAGGCCCCTGCCCTATATCATCCTCATGCACGCCAAAATTACCCATTTTCTTCTCATTAAGCAGCGCCACATACGCGGGGATCAACAATACGGTAAGGACCCAGGCAAGGGCAACGCCGAATGCCACGGCAACCCCGAAGACCTGCACCGGCGGGATAGGCGCGAAAGAAAGCGAGAAAAACCCGGCAACCGTAGTCAATGACGTAAAGAGGTTCGGGCGGTACAGCTCATTCAATACGTACGTGATGGTCTTATTTTTATCCCTGAAGGTGCGGTATTTTTCGAAAAACTCATTCAGGATATGGATGGAATCAAGCACCGATATGGGCAGAAGAAATATCGGGATCATCGAGCTCATGATATGTATGGGAAAACCTAATCCCACCATGACGCCCATAGTAATGATCACCACGACGATCGCCATCACCAGCGGCATGACTACCAGCGCCACGTGCTTAAAAAACCACAGCATAAGCAGGAATATGACCAGCACTGCCAGGGGCGCTGAGATGCCCATCTGCCAGAACATCTCCACTCCAAACGCATCCTCTGCCAAGGGAAGGCCCGTCAGGTGGTACTGCTCAGGTCCTGGATAACCGTTCAGGATCTTCTGGATCGATTTTGCCACGCGATAGCTTAGCTTTTTCTCCTGGATAGGGACATAGATGCAGAGCGCCTTGCCGTCACGCGAGATAAGCGTATCGTAGAACATCGGGTTCTCAAGGGCGCGGGTTTTGATGCGTAAGGTATCGGCTGCGCTGTACGGAGGATTGCCCATCAGCCAGCGAAAACTGATCGCCCCCTCTCCTGCCTGCTCGATATCATCTTTATTCGCCAGGCTCATCAACTCATAGGAGATGACGCCGTCGATCTTCTTTACCTCATCGGTGATCTTATATACCTTCTCTAAAGTAGCGGGATTAAAAACACCGCCTGCGTCTTTTTCATTCACCACGCCCAGCACGATATAGTCATAAATGGCGAATTCCTTCTTGACCTCGTGATTAAAGACCCGCACGAACTCTTTTTCAGGGAGCATGTTCTCCGGATCGGTATCCACCTTGACCCGGAGAAAAGCCGCAAGCGATGCCAGGACGGCAAGTGCGGTTATAAAAAATACCAGCTTTGGTTTTTTAAGGGCAAAACCGATCAGTTTATTGACCATCCCCTGTCTCCCTCAAGAAGTCCTATTGAAAGATCTCGTCAAAAAACGTCCGCATTGCCTTCCAGGAACGCTCATCTGCCTCTTTGTTATACGCAGCACCCTTTGATGGGTCATCCCCTGCCTCAGGGTTCGTAAAGCTGTGCACGGCATTGCCGTAACTGACCATCTGCCAGTTAACCCCGGCATTACGCATTTCATCCTGAAAGGCACTGATCTGCTCAGCGGGGATATTCGGATCATCTGCGCCGTGCAAAACCAGGACCTTTGCCTTGATCTGCTTTGCGTCTTCCGGGTGAGGCGTATCCAGATTACCGTGGAAGCTTACCACTCCCGCGATATCTGCTCCGCTGCGGGCAAGCTCCAGTACTGTACCGCCTCCAAAACAGTATCCGATAGCAGCAATTCGGCCGGCATCAACAGTCTTCTGCTTCCTAAGCTCCGCAAGGCCGGCAGCAGCGCGTGCGCGCATGAGGGTGCGGTCTGCGCGGTACATCCCTGCCTGCCGAGAGGCTTGCGCCCTGTCCTTTGGCCTGATTCCCTTGCCGTAGATGTCGGCTGCGAATGCAACATATCCGAGCGATGCCAGCTGTTCAACCCGCTTCTTTATATAATCGTTTATCCCGGTCCATTCGTGGATCACCAGCACTCCCGGCTGCTTTCCCTTGACGGCATCATCATAGGCACAATACCCCTCAAGCACCACATCACCATGCATGTACTCTACCGCCTCAGTATGCATCTTTGCCTCTGCTGACAAAAAGGGAAGGAACACAACCGTCAACAACAGTGCCTTCACTAATATGTTCTTCGTGTTCATAGCGGTGATCCTCCCTTCTTATCAATAGTTAAAAAGGTCTTCCGGCGCATAGTTTTTCCCCGCCGCCTTGTTCAAGGCGTTAAGGATCTTACGCTGGACGTGCGGGTTCAGGCGCCTGCCTTTGATCGCGCGGCCGACCATCTTATGGGTGATTTGTTCGGTAGAGTTACTGACCAGGTCATTGGGCTTAAGCCCAAGCTCACGCATGAGCCCGGCAATCGGCTGTTCCCCAAGGTCCCGTTCGACTTTACTATCCAATCCCTTTTATTTTTCCTTTTTATTCAATATTTCTTTGCATTTCAAGCACACGATCAATCTTTTCCTTACTTCCTTCATCATCGTAAATACCGCTACCAGATAATTATGTGAAAACTTCTCTCCGCATCTCATGCAGCTGTTCATGGTAATGCCTCTCTTTTTTCCTCAAGCTTAACTTATAACTACTGGACCGATATCTTTCAACCCCCCCCTTACGGTTGTTTTGCTTATTTATCATACTCCTAATAAAGGGAGAAAGATAGCTTTCGTTTTACCGGATACCGGCACGCAAAGTCTTCATCCGGCATTCACGGTGATCGTTTCTTTCAGCCTGCCGCTAATGCTGCAATACCCCTCAACGGACAACATATCGCCTTTTTTGACGTTGGGTATGCGATAACTGACTATCTGTTCGTTGTTATTATCCTGCCTTGAGATCTCCTGCGCGATGATCTCTTTGCCGTTCAATCCGATATCGACTTTTTTGATGTAGTGGCTGTCGGGGCTACTGGTATCATGCACGATGACCGCGGTGAGCATGCGCGTATTCGGGTCATAAATGATCTTTATATCTGCCGGCGGGTGCGCATACGCGGCTGAAACAACGGCTAAAAATAAAAAAAGAAACGACAAGGCTGCCATCCTCTTCATCCTTTACCTCCCTTTGCAGGTGTTAACCTGTTCAACAACGGTACCGTGGCGTTCATGGCCAATAAACTAAAGAGTTCGACATCAAACCGCACCCCCCGCTCGGTCAAGATAAAGATAAGCGCTGACGTGCCTGCGCCGAAAACATATTTGCCTATCGCCGTCATGGGCGTAGTCTTGGGTTCAATGACCATGACGAAAACATAGAAATAACTGAAGTAACCGAAGATCTTCCAGGACAGGGCGTTTTGTAAGCTTGCCTGCCATCCAAACAGCAGCAGAGAAACGATCGCATACCCTATAAGCACTTCGATTTTTTTCATCCTGTATGCAAAATAAAAACCGAAAGGCACAACGATATACCACAGATACGTCCCTTTCCATGCGGCCCAGGCGCCAAACACGATGATCGCAAGGAAGATACCGAAGGCCGCGGGGTTAAAGATGTGCTTCTTTTTAACGCGCAGCAGGTGCTTGGAAAGGATCGCTATCAAAGACGCAAGGATGATCTTCCACCATATCTCTTCGTCTGCCAGCACAAATCCGGCGATCAAACCCGTGATCACGGAACTTTCGGTGATCCGGAATGCCCTGTTTTTAAGGTACAGGATTGCGGCCTCAAGGACTACCGCGCCTGTAAGCGCAAGCAGAATCGCCCTTAAGAAAGCAAGGTCATTGTCTTTGGCGATCAGAAAAACGGCAAAACTGAAAAGGTAGATTATCAGTTGTGTTTTTATGGATTTAAAATTGAACATGTGCGGGTCAAAACGGAAGCGAAACTTTTTCCGGGATCTCCCGGACGGTTGCCTTTTAAAGTATCATAGGGGCGATTTCAGCCGGGGTAAATGACCTGTTTGCCCTTTTGATTGACTTTTTTCTACTGAGGAAAAGATGCCTGCCGAAAAGCGGAACACTCTGCAGAGGGGGATTCTCATTGCGGGATTACGGGGAAAACCGATGTTATTGCCGCCGAAGCTGGGCTTCATATATTGACTGATATTGATGCCTCAGGGGCCCCTTGAGAATGACCCACTTGCCTTCATTCGTCAATATATACTTGACCTCTTCCGATATGCGGTGCACCAAAACCATTCTCTTCACGAGTTTCAGGTAGACTTTCTTACAGAATATCGTATCGGCCAGGCTGACCGCATAGCAGGATGTGGTAACCAGGAAAACCAGCAGTAAAAGGATGACTATCTTCTTTATCACGGGATGGTTTTTTGCGTCGCAAAAAATTCTATATATCTTTTAAAAGCAGGTTTGACTGGGATTTCTCCACTACCTTACCGAACTCCTGCAGGCTTTCCCTGATCCTCTTCAGCTCTTTTGAGTCTATCACCGGTATGGTATCGGTCCCGCGGCTATCCAGTTTATCAATGACATATTTTACGGAGAGCGCATTGATATCGATTGCCGGCTGATATGCGGGGGTCCTGTTTGTCTCGTCCTGGACAGGGGCAACAATACCGGTCTGGACCAACTCATACATGATATCGCGGACCAGCCTTATGGGGATACCG
>JAQTNB010000104.1 GCA_028714055.1 Candidatus Omnitrophota bacterium | reverse complement strand
TCAATGCCTGCCAAGAGCACGGCCATAGTAACGGGTGCCACGAAGAGTAAGGAGAGACCGGCATGAAGATCTGCGTCACATCAACAGGGAAGGACCTTGATTCGGAAGTCGATCCGAGGTTCGGAAGATGTAAGGTTTTCCTTCTTCTTGACCCTGGAAACCTGCAGTTTGAAGCGCTGGAGAACCCTCATGGCGACTTCACGGGAGGAGCCGGGATCCAGTCCGGCCAGCTTATGATAACCAAAGGCGTCAACGCCGTATTGACCGGCAATGTCGGCCCGAACGCGTATCAGGTGCTTTCGGCTGCCGGGATCAAGGTATACACGGGCGCTTCCGGAAGAGTCAAAGAAGCGGTGGAAAATTACAAACTCGGAAAATACAAAACGGCAGATTCGCCGAGCGTCGGCTCAAAATTCGGCATGCCGGGGAAATAACTTTGCCGGAAGAAGGATTTTTAGAAAACTATACGCGCTATACAGAGCGCAAAGCATTATATAAAAGTTTCGGCTACGACGTAGACAGCGAGCGGGCCTTCATCTTAGAGAAGGCCCAGCCTCTTCACGGAGAGATACTCGAAGCCGGAACGGGTAAGGGGCATTTTGCGCTTACCCTGGCCAAGGCGGGATACCGTTTCACTACCTTTGATATCTCCGAGACGGAACAGGCGTTCGCCAAACTCACCCTTGCCTATTTTAAGCTGGACAAACAGGTTGATTTTCGCATAGAAGACGGAGAGCGCCTGAGCTTCAAAGACCAAAGCTTCGATAGCATCTTTTCGGTCAACACGCTCCACCACCTGAAAAACCCTTACCGCTTCATAGATGAATTGACCCGCGTGCTTTCTTTTAAGGGAAAAATAATCTTGAGCGATTTTACCAAAGAAGGGCTCCAGGTCATAGATAAGATTCATGCCCTGGAGGGGCAGAAACACCAAGCAGGCAGCGTAACGCTGCAAGATACCCGGCATTATCTGGAAGGAAAAAAATTCCAAACGCAGGCCCACCAAGATACCTACCAAGAAATCATCGTTGCAAACCGGCAGATCATATGATCATTTCCATCGCAAGCGGCAAGGGTGGCACAGGCAAAACCACCATCGCGGTCAACCTGGCGCTATCTTTAAAAAACATCCAGTTTCTCGACTGTGACGTGGAAGAGCCAAATGCGCATATTTTTTTAAAACCTGAAATCAAATCCCGCGAGCCTGCCTTTATCCCCATCCCGGAAATAGACGAGAAAAAATGCACCTACTGCGGCATATGCGCCGAGGCCTGCGCTTACCATGCCCTGGTGGTGGTCCCGCCGGGAGAAAACAGCAAAGGCTGCGTCATGGTTTTTCCCCATCTATGCCATGGCTGCGGCGCCTGCAGTATGCTTTGCCCGCAGAAGGCAGTACAGGAAACGAATAAAGAGATAGGCTGGATCGAGTCAGGCGACAAAAAAGGCATCCCATTCGTCCATGGCCGTCTGAATATCGCGGAGACGATGTCTCCGCCGCTCATACGCCGGGTCAAAACACGCATAGATCCCGCCTATACGGCCATTATTGACGCCCCTCCGGGCACCTCATGCCCGGTCATCGCCGCGGTCAAAGGCAGCGATTTCTGCGTGCTGGTGACCGAACCGACGCCTTTTGGTTTGCATGACCTTACCCTGGCGGTGGAGGTCTTACGTAAACTGATGATCCCTTTCGGAGTAGTGATCAACCGCTGCGATATCGGCAACGACGCGGTAGAAAATTATTGCGCGCAGCAGAATATCCCGGTCTTGATGAAGATACCTTTCAGCAAAGAAATCGCGGTAAATTATTCAACGGGGGTCCCCATCGTGGAAGACAACGCCGCGTTCCGGGAAACATTCATACAACTCTATATCAATATCTGCCGGGCAAAATATGAAGCAAATCGTTGTCATTAGCGGGAAGGGCGGCACAGGAAAGACCGTCGTTACCGGGGCATTCGCGGCTTTGGCCGGGAACAAGGTAATGGCCGACTGCGACGTGGATGCCGCAGACCTCCATCTCTTGCTGCACCCGGAAATACGGGAACGCGCTGAATTCAGAGGCGGGCACACTGCCGTTATCGATAAAGAACTTTGCAACGGATGCGGGAAGTGCGCGCAAGCCTGCAGGTTTCAGGCGATAAAAGATGATTTTACCGTAGAGCCATTTTCCTGCGAAGGCTGCGGCCTCTGCGGCCGCATATGCCCTCTGAAGGCGATCGGCATGCGGGAGAACACGGCAGGGGAGTGGTATATCTCCAGCACAAAATACGGGCCCCTGGTGCACGCCAGGCTCGGCATTGCCGAGGAGAACTCCGGGAAGCTGGTAGCAAAGGTCAGGCAGGCAGCCAAAGAATTAGCCGAGCGCGAAAACCTGGATTATGTGATCGTTGACGGTCCTCCGGGAATAGGGTGCCCTGTTATCGCCTCATTATCGGGAGCAGACTGCGCACTGGTCGTTACCGAGCCGACGCTTTCAGGGCTGCATGACGCGGGCCGCGTCATAGAAGTCGCCGGGCACTTCAATATTCCGGTCAAGCTCATCGTGAACAAATACGACCTTAACCCCGCGGTGACCGGACAGATCGAGGAGTTCTGCGGCAAGAAGGATATCCCCGTGATCGGGAAAATCGCCTTTGACAGGGCCGTGGTCCGCTCCATGGTAGAAGGAACGACTATCATTGAGTACCTGCCGAATGCGGCAGCGGATGAGCTGCGAAAGATATGGGAGGCAGTGAAATAAAAATGGAGAATCAAATGTATCAGACAAACGAACAGGAAATGCACGAACAGGAAAAACGCCTGAAAGAAAAGATGTCAAAGATCAGGCATACGCTTATTATCATGAGCGGCAAGGGCGGAGTAGGCAAGACGACGGTAGCGGTCAACCTGGCGTACGCGCTTTCGCTGAAAAATAACAAAGTCGGGATCCTGGACATCGACCTGCACGGCCCCAATATCGCCAAGATGCTCGGCATAGAAGGCCAGGCGATCCACGCTTTTGAATTCGGCATCCAGCCGGTAGAAGTAAGCGAAAACCTCATTGCCGTAAGCCTTGCCCTTACCGGGCACGGACCAGATGAGCCGGTCATCTGGCGCGGCCCCGCGAAAGCCGCGGTCATCAGGCAGTTGTTAAGCGACGTCAACTGGGGAACGTTGGATTACCTGATCATCGATTCGCCCCCGGGCACAGGAGACGAGCCTTTAAGCGCCTGCCAGCTTATCCCCAACATAAGCGGCATCGTCATCGTCACCACGCCCCAGGATGTCGCCATACTTGACGCCAGGAAAAGCGTACTTTTTGCAAAACAAATCAAGATACCGGTAGCCGGGATCATCGAGAACATGAGCGGTTTTACCTGCCCGCATTGCAACGGCACAATAGACATCTTTAAAAAAGGAGGAGGGCAAAAAGCAGCGGATGAGTTAAAAGTCCCCTTTCTGGGGGCGGTGCCTTTTCAGCAGGAATTTGTCGAATATTCCGACAAGGGGACCCCGTTTGTTGCCTTCAAAGAAAAATCAAAGTCAGCCGAGTCGTTTATGGATATCGTGGAGAAGATCGAGGATTTTCTGGGGAAAGGAAGGCCGTAACATGAACTTCATCTGGGCCCTCGGATCGAGCATCATCATAAGCCTGATCGCATTCATCGGCGCGGCCAGCCTGCTCGTCAAAGAGCAGCTCTTGAATAAGATACTCTTTTTGCTGATCAGTTTTTCCGCAGGCGCGCTTATCGGCGGGGCATTCCTTCATCTTATACCCGAAGCCGCCGAGCAAAACTCATTCAGCGAAGTAAGCGTCTGCGTCATTGCCGGATTCATCATGTTCTTCATTCTGGAGCGGTTCTTCTACTGGCGCCACTGCCACAACGGAAAATGCGACATTCACGCGTTCACCTACCTTAACCTTTTCGGCGACGGCGTGCACAATTTTATCGACGGGCTCATTATCGGCACCGCGTTTGTCGTCAATGTAAAATTCGGGCTCACGGCATCGTTTGCCATCATGATGCACGAGATCCCCCAGGAGATAGGAGATTTCGGGGTCTTGCTTTACGGAGGCATGAAGAAACAAAAAGCGCTGCTTTACAATTTCTTATCGGCCCTTACCGCGGTATTCGGGACCGTCATCGGCTTTGCCCTTGCCAACACCTCAGGCATGTTTCTCAGGATACTTATGCCGGCGGCGGCAGGAGGATTTATCTATATCGCGAGCTGCGACCTTATACCAGAATTGCATAAACAAAAGGACCTGAAAAAAGCAACGCTCTCAATGGTCTTTTTCATTTTTGGGATCGCGCTCATGTACCTGGCGGCAACCATACACCATCATTGATACTATGCAGATCACGGTCATCGCGACAGGCTCGAGTAAATGGGAGCGTTTTATCCGGAGCTGGGGCGTTTCATTTCTTCTCGGAGATGACATTCTTTTTGACACGTTCGGCGACCCCGGGGCCTTTTTAGAGAACACGCGAAGGCTCGGTATCGATACGCGCAAAATCAAACATATCGTTATCTCGCATGACGACTGGGACCATATCGGCGGCTTATGGTACATCCTCAACGACAGAAAGGACCTCACCGTCTATATCTGCCCGGGGTTCAAGGCAAAGACCAAAGAACGCATACGTTCATACGGAGTGAGCGTTATTGAGACATCCGGATCCACCCGCATTAAAGACGGCGTATATTCCACGGGAGAGCTTTGCGGGGAATCCAGGGGCAGAAAGATATACGAACAGAGCCTGGCGATACAAACGGCGCGGGGAACGGCAGTCGTGTGCGGTTGCGCGCACCCGGGTATCATCAACATCCTGGACACGGCACAAAGACAACTTGGCGGCGCCGCCTATTTGGCCATGGGAGGCTTCCATCTAAAAGACCTCCGGCAAAAAGAAATCGCTGATATAATATCGGGGTTACAATCCCGCGGCTTAAAAATAATCGCTCCCATGCATTGCACGGGCGGCCCGGCAACGCGGATGCTTAAGGAAAGCTTTGCGGGCGGCTTTATCCCGGTAAAACAGGGAAGCTTGATAGAGGTATAACATGGCTGATTTTAAGCATATTGACGAAGCCAGGAAATTGCTGGGCCTTAAAGAAGATGCCAGCCTGGAAGAGATAAAAGACGCCTATCAGAGCTTAAGCCTCAGGTACCATCCCGATAAATGCAGGGAGGAAAATAAAAAGCGCTGCGAAGAAGAATTCAAACGCATCACAGCCGCAAAGGATGTGCTGTTGAGCTATTGCGCGAATTACCGCTTTTCCTTTACGGAGCAAG
>JAQTNB010000103.1 GCA_028714055.1 Candidatus Omnitrophota bacterium | reverse complement strand
TAAGCCAGGAGTCCCTGCCCGATCCCGGATGGGCCTGGGCATCTGTTTTTCCCAGCTGCGCGTAACCATCGGCAAAAAGCGGGTCCAGGCGCACGGATTCAAGCGCCGCATTACGCGCCTCAAGGGGCATGCCGGCATACACGTATGCATTGGAAAGGTCCTTATACGCTATTGCCTTGGCCTTCGCATCCTTCTGAAGCCCCAATGCGTAATTATACGCCTCAAGCGCCTTATCCGCATCGTTCCTGTTCAGGTAAATCCAGCCTAAGTTCCTGAAAACCGTCGCGCTCTTGCGCACGTAACCGGCAGTGTGCGTAAAGAAGGTAAGATTATCCTTCCAGTAAAGATTCTCGGCAACGCTTACGCCGGACAACAGGACCGCGCACAAGCCCAGGACCGCGGTTGCCGTCCTTCCTCCGATAAGCCTTCCCGCCTTTTCTATCCCGAAAACAAAGATCACGCATATCCCCAATAATGCGGCATACAGCCAGTGGACCTGCGCCATTGCCAAACCCTGATTGTAATATTCCGGATTACGGAAAGCAAGGGAAATAGCCGGCGCCATCCATAGAAAAAACATGCCTGCCCATAAAAACAAAAACTTCTGGACCCGGTAGAGCGCGACAAGCGCCGCTATCGCCGCAAGGAGAACCGGCAAAACAGGAAAAAACGCGCCCGGCCCGGGCGCCACCGGAACGGTATGAAGCATATGGATACCCGAAGGAAAAAAGATGAACTTTGCGTATGAGGCAGCTGCTGTAACCAGCGTCGCAAAAAGGCTTCCGATTCCCGGATAAGACTGAGGGAGTATGCGCGTGCTTACCTCTACTACCGACTTTCTCAAGAATAGATACACAAGCGCGACCAGAAAATAAGCGGCATAGCGCCTGCGGCGCTGCGCAGGCGGCAGAAGAGCAGCCCCGGTGCCAAGACACAGGCGCGTTTCGCCGGCCAGCACCAGGCACAGAGGCAGGATGAGCGCCGTTTCCTTTGATAAAAGCGCGGCCGCAAAAAAGGCAAGCGACAATACATGCAGCTGCCAGGCGCGGGCATGCAGGAATAAAAGCAGCGAACAGGCGCTAAAAAGCGCAAGGAGTATGTCGGCACGGCTGGAAACATAACAGACAACGGTCGTATTGACCGGATGCACCGCAAAAAGCAGGCTGCTCCAGAAAGCCAGCCTTGCGTTTGCCGAGAACGAGTGCACCAATGCAAAAGAAAGCAGGGCAACGCATATGTGCAGAAGGACATTGCTCAGGTGGAAACCCGCGGGCGCCAATCCCCACAGGGAATAGTCAAAGATATAGGTAAAGGTCTGCAGGGGCCGGTAGTATTGATACGCGGGGTTGGCAATGTAAAAAAGCGGTTTTGAAAAGACCTGCGGCAGCAGTTTCCATCCTTTTATGAAATCATTGTGCACGATAAGAAGCACGTCATCCCAGACAAAGCCGTTTCTGAGCGAAAGCGCGTAGGCGGCCGCGGCTGCAATGGCGATACACCCCAAATACACGGATATTTTTGTCTTCATAGCTTCTTAAAAACCCTTTACTATAAGCTTAGCGGCTGCCATCAAGCCTGTTGAGGAATTGGATCGCCTGGCTATCCTTGGGGGATAGCTTAAGGACTTGATTCCAGAAATAACGCGCCTTGGCGGCATCCCCGGCATTGGAATACAGCACTCCGAGGTTACGAAGAGCATCGAGCTGGCGCGGGTCGATCTTTAAAGCGGCCTCAAACATCTTCAATGCCCCTTGCGGGTCTTTTGTCTGGGCAAGCGCTATTCCCTTCAGCACATACGCAGCCGCATTGGCCGGGTCTGTTTCAATAAGGCGGCTTGCGGCCGCAAGCGCCTCCTGGTAGCGCCCGCGATCGATGAGAAACGCGGAAAGATTGTTCAGCGCCAGGGGAAAATCAGGATCGATATCAAGGGCCTTCTTGAAATAACGCAGGGCTTCCTGCGGGTTTCCCCGTGCTTTATGCACGAGCGCCATGTTATTGAAAATGACCGCTGCGGACGGCTGGGCGAGCGCGGCCTTTTCATACATCCGCAGCGCCCCCTCCAGTTCTCCCCGCTCCTTCAAAACGTTGCCTATCAGGAGATAGGCATCCCAGGCGCCGGGCTCTTCAACCAATGCCAGGCGCGCCTGGCCAAGGGCCTCCTCAAACATCTGCCTTTCATAATAAGCGGTCGCCAGATTGACCCTGAAAAAAAACGTTTTTTTACCGGTGCGCAAAAGGTAATTATAGAAAACAAGGTCGTCTTTGTAATTACCGGTAAAAAGAGCGCTCAATCCCACGCACGCGCACAAAAGAAGCGCGGTCAACGCGGCGGCGGCTTTTGGAAAAGAGGCGCGCAGCCAAAGGAGGCTTTGACAAAGCAAGAGGCAAAAACCCGCGGAGGCAAAGTAAACGTAGTGTTCCGAGATCACCGGCCCAAACAGGCCGACGCTCTCCGAGAGACCCGCCAGAGGAAGGACGCCTATACTATACCACAAGAGGCCGAACGCCGCTGTCTTTTCCCTTTTTTTAAGGGCGTAAAATAAAAACCAGCCAAATGTTGCAAGGCCAGCGCCAAAGGCAACGCGGTCAGCCAGGGGGCCTGCGCCAGCCGGAAAAAGCATCGCGCGCAGCGTCACCGGAAAGAGCAGCTGGCCGAAATAATCTATCGCGTGATAAAAATACGCGCCCAAAGAAAAACCCGAAGGATTCATCTGCGGGCAGGCAAGAAAATACTGCCGCAGGAGCCAATAGGCAGCGCCAAGCGCGGCAAACACGCAAAAGTACCAGACAGCCTTTCTTTTCCTGCCGGAAACGTATAACGCAGAGAGGCCCGCAAAGAGCGGTAAAAGCAGCGCGTCTTCACGGGACAATACCGCCAGCGCAAAACAAACAAGGGACGCCGGGAAGAGCCGCTTTTTTCCCGCGGCGCTGATAAAACGCAGAAAGAAATTCAGGGACGCAAGCATAAATAATCCCGCCAGTAATACGGAACTCAGCGAGATCAAGGCGACATTTGAAACCTGGAGAGGGTGCGCGCAGAACAGCGCTGCGGTGATGAAGGCGAGTGTCCGGCCTTTGAAGAGGAACACGATTAACGCATACAGCAGTACGCCGCAGAAGGCATGAATGAGTATGTTGAAGGCGCGAAAACCCGCCGGCTTCATCCCCCAAACCATATGGCCCGCGGCATACCCGAGCGCCTGCAGCGGCCGGAAATAACGGGACCCTACGGGAGACACATCCCGCTGCGCGACAAACAGCTCCTCGGTCAAAAGCCGCGGGATGAACTCGGCGCTTTTGATATGACGGTTATTGACGACCAGGAAATGGTCGTCGAAAACAAAGCCGTTTTGCAGGGACCCGGCGTATACAAGCAGGCATAGCGCGCAGAGCACAACGGCGACAAGCGGATATTTCATGCGGAAACCCGGAGGATTTAAGAAAACCCGCACCTTTTTTAAGACTGCGTTCTTATAAGACTTTGAAATTTAAAAAGGTGCGGGCTTCTTTTGTCTTTATCTCTTTTTCTTCTTCTTACCGCCTCTTTTCATTTTGGCGCGGGATACATCTCCCTGCTTGTCCACAAAATAGAGGTAGCCCTCCTGACGCTTGATGCCGCACTTTGCCACCTTTTTCGGGCTGCCGCCTTTTTTGCTTCCTCTGGCCATCTTGGCGCAGGAGACATCTCCCTTTTTATCGACATAGTAGAGATAGCCCTTTTGCCTTTTGATGCCGACTTTCACGAGCTTTTCTGCCATAGTATTCACCTCCTTCCTTTCTTATATTTAACTACGTTCCGATCACCACCGGTTCGGCGATCTTCTGAAGGGTCGCGGCCGCGGAAAGCGCGGCCAGAAAGCTTGTTTTAGGGTTCGTCGGATGCGGGACGTTTTGAGTCGTCGCGCTGATGGTGCCGGCGCGGCAGCATACGGTGATCTGATGGGTATTCGAGCGCGCCGCGGGCGAGGCAATGATCTTGACACGGGTCCTCGCCGCTCCCACCCCTGCCAACCCCAGGACCGCGGCAACGTTTATATTCTGGGGGAAATATTTCACCGCCTCTTGTGCGGTCCCGGAAAACAAAACGGTATCTTTCCTGATCTTCCGCGGGTCGATCTTCTTACTCTGAAGATACGCTGACCGCGCGAAAGACCCGGGATTTTTCGTCGTTACCAGCGTCACGCTTTCTATCCCGCCGAGGAAGGCGGCCTTGACCGCGTCGATACCGGCGATGGCGCCGCTGGGGATATAGACCTTTGCCGAATGCCTTTGCGCCAGCCGGGTGATCTCCTTTATATGGCCGGAGATACCTCCGGTGCTCATGATCATTACATCGCGCCCGGCTTTGAGCGCTTCCCTGGCAACAGCCAGCACACCCGAGGCTCCCGCAGATTCTATGACCAGGCGCGAACGCGCGATCAGTTTCTTCAGGTCCGCAACGGCAAGCCTTTCAGACGAGCAGGCCTTACGCGAAAGCGCGCGGGCCCTGGAAGGGTCGATATCATAAAGGCCGGAGAGTTCCACGCTGCGCTTGAGCTTACGGGAAACAAACAGGGCCAGGTATGAGCCGATCGTCCCGCAGCCGACTATCCCGACTTTAATTTTTGGCATAAGACTTGGAAGGTTTTAACGCCATATTATCGATGAGCCTGGTCTTGCCGACCCGCACCGCAAGGAGCGCCAGGCTCGCCCGGTCGATCCTTTTTACCGGCGCCAGGGTACGCGGATCCACGAGCGCCACATAATCGATGCGGCATCTTTTCTTGCCGGAGATAAGGCGCTTCATTCCCGCGGTAATCTTTGCGGCATCCCGCATGCCGTGAGCGCTCATGCGCCGTGCCAGCCGCAGCGCCTGCACAAGCACAAGCGCCTCGCGCCGTTGCGCCGCGGAAAGATAGGCGTTACGCGAGCTTAAGGCCAGGCCGTCCGCATCCCTGACGATCGCAAGCACCCTGATCTTAACCGGCAGGTTAAGGTCTTCGGCCATCTTCCTTAAGATCAATGCCTGCTGAGCGTCCTTCTGCCCGAAATACGCAATATCGGGCCCGACAATATTAAAAAGCTTATTCACCACGGTTGCCACGCCCCGAAAATGCCCTTTGCGGCTCCTGCCGCACAATACCTCGCTTAAACCGTCAACGTTGACGTATGTCCTATACCCCGGAGGATACATGGCCGGCGCCTGTGGAAAGAAAATAACGTCTACTCCCTCCCTGCGGCAGAGGCGCGCATCCCGGGCAAAAGGCCGGGGGTACCTGGCAAGGTCTTCATGCGGGCCAAACTGCGCCGGGTTGACAAAGATACTGACCACCACCGCATCGTTTTCCCCGCGTGCTTTCCTGATCAGGCT
>JAQTNB010000102.1 GCA_028714055.1 Candidatus Omnitrophota bacterium | reverse complement strand
AGGAGTTCTTCGTTACTCCAGCGCAGGACCAGGCAGTCTTTCAGGTCGGGTTCATGGCCGTATTTACGAAGAGCGGTTGCAAGATAACCCAGGCCTATCGGTATGCTTTCTTCATGCCCTGCAAGCCCTTTTTTAGGCGGAGCAACCAGCAAAAATCTCATATTTAAAAACTCCTCCTTGATTCCAGTTATTGATGGGCAGCCGCCGTAATAACCTCGTAAACTTCGATATCGCCGTCAACACGAATAAACTTGAGCCCTTTATTGATGCGGGCCCTGCGGGCATCGGCAATCTCTTCAGACAGGTCCGTCCTCTCGTATTCGTCAAGATGCAGAAAAACGTACCGAACACCCATCTTTCCGAGAGCCGCGGCAGTCGCATCCGACGATACCTTCTGCAGCCCCATGAGCACCTGATGGGCCGCTGTCATGGGGAATGCCCCGTTGATCATCCCTTTATGGTGTTTAGTCTGGTAAAATTTATAGCGCTCATTCGGCCCTTCGATATCAAGAGGGTATTCGGCGATCACAATGCCGGAAGGCTCTTCCCTGAGCCAATCGTAGACCACGGGATACCGGCTGAGGTCCGCGATATGATCGGACGGTATGTACCAGAATTCAAAGAGTGCCGCCGCAAGCAGTGCCGCCGCCACCACCCTCCTTTTGAGCGCGCCCGGGAACCTGGAGAGAAAAAAGCTTAACGCCAGGCCTGCCAGGACACTGACGCCCAACATCACGATCACCCCGATACGCACATATGCCCTGACCATAGGGAACAGCTTATAGAGAAAAAACGACGGCATGGGAAGTTTAAAGCCAAGGATATTCCACCAGGGGGGCTGCGAAAAAAACCACCCGGTAATGCAAAGCGCGAAAAAGAACTTTATGGCGAAACGCACGTCCGTCCCTTGCGCGCGGTAATATTCGACGATCTCCCTTCTTCTGCGGAAAGAAAATATTGCCAGCCCCAGCGGTATGAAACCCAGGAAGATGTTATGCTCGGTAAGGCTCTCGCCCCAGAGCTTTGAGCCGATGAACATGCGCGTTATCCCTCCGAGAAGCGGCTGCTCTGTAAAGGGGAGTATGTAGCTCAAAGGCCGTGCCGACTGGGCAAAAAGGTCCTCGAACGACCGTTGTGCAACGTTATACGCATGCCCCCCGGATAACGAGTGAGCTGCCTGGGAAACCCGGGAGAGGAACGGCAGCAGTACCGGCAAAAGGAGCATGATACCGAACGCGATACCCAAAAACAGCTTTGCGCTGAATACCCGCTTCTCCCTGCTGCCGGTATCGCGCTGAAAGATACAATAAAGGTACAGCACAGCCGTGATAGGCGCAAGGAAATACGCAAAATGCGCGTCATGGTAATAATTCAACGCGAAAAATACCCCCAGGAGCAGGGCGCTTGTGAGATCGCGAAAACGCCATAACCTCAGCAAAAACAAAAAATACAGCGGCAGCCACTGGATCTGCGCGGCGCCGAAATGCTGCCAGACCCTCACCGAATGAAACGGACAAAACGCATAGATCAGGGAGGAAAAAACGCTCGCCCCCGCGTTCCCGGTCAGGTAAAAGACAAGCAGGAACATCCCCCCTGCCGAAAGCAGGTACGTTGCAAGCAAAAGGATATTGTAGGCGATTATTTCGCTGGAACAGAACGCCAGGAACCTTGCCATGTGCCCCCAGAGGGGAAAAAGTGTGATTGTAAGCCCTTCGGGGTACGCAAGCAGGGATACCTCCTCGAACGGTATGCCGTTGACCCAGGCGTATTTGAACCACCAAAAGCTCCAGATGACGCCGTAAGGCTCGTCGGTAGAATAAAACACGGGTATGGTGCTGGAGAGCCTCGTCACCACGGGGTACGTGAATAAAAAGGTTACTCCGCAGACGAGCAAAATGAGCAAAACGGTTTTTTTGAGCATATCAGGGTGCCCGGTATTGCAGGATGCCGAACTTAAAGAACCTCGCATACCGGCATCGCGTCTGCGCGCAGAAGTCCCCAAAGGCGCGGTTATCCGTAATGTCGTCGGAAACGACGAAACCTCCGTCGGCAAGCCGCGGGAGCGCGGCATGGAATTCGAACATCATGTTTTCGTAGCTGTGATCGCTGTCGTGATAAAAAAGGTCTATGCTCCCAAGCTCATCGAGCAGCGGCGGCAGTTTTTCTTTCGATGGCCCAAGCGTCAAATGCCACCTGCCCGATAACTGCCCGGGGATAAGCCAGCCGGTGCTGGCCGCGCCCAAGAGCTCCTGTCCCGGCTGGTTCGGCAGGTCTATGGAATAAAGCCTGCCTTTGCCGTTCTTCTCCAGCGCCGCCAGGATAAAGGAAGAGGAAAAACCCTCTGCCACCCCCGTCTCTACCACCTGCCGGGGCTTAGCCACCCTGCAGAACACGTACAAAAGCGGTGCCCGCAACGGAGAAAGCATGTTCATCTCGAAATACCCTTTCCGTATC
This sequence comes from Candidatus Omnitrophota bacterium, assembly GCA_028714055.1. Taxonomy (GTDB): domain Bacteria; phylum Omnitrophota; class Gorgyraeia; order Gygaellales; family Profunditerraquicolaceae; genus JAQTNB01. Next base: position 2,949 of record JAQTNB010000102.1, on the reverse strand, counting down.
CCCTTTTTTTTCGTGATCTCCTTAAGCCACCAGGAATCCTCCATCTCCCGGTAAAACCCGTTTATCGTGCCCACGGATACCCCCAATAACGCGGCCAGCCGCTGCCTGTAGCCGGCGATAGCCGTGCAGTATTCAAGACACCGCGCGAGCGTAAGTATCACACCCATTATTTCGACCCCCTGATGATGATAAAAGAACCGAAACGCTGCATGAGGAAACGGCTCTTGCGCAAAATGCGGTAGGCGAACTTGAAGACCGGGTGAAGCTGCGCGCCGCCGTAGGTGGTCATCTGGAAATCAAGCCTATCGAAGCCGTCAAAGAGGCTGCGGATTTCTTTTTTGGAATACAGCTTGGAAAGCGGAGTGGAGTCGTAACGGCTCATCAGCTTTTCGCTGCTTAACCTGCGTAACAGCATCTGCCAGCCGTAACGCAGCAAAAGCAGATAATACGCGTATCCTTTATGGTAAAGCATGACCACGCATCTGCCTTTCGGCCGTAAAACCCTCTGTATCTCGCGGATGGCAGCCCTGGTATTGGGAGTATGGTGCAGCACGCCGAATGAATAAACCAAATCGAACGACGCGTCTTTGAAAGGGAGTTTCTCGGCGTCCGCGCAGACGCCGCGGCCTTTAAGCCCGAAAAGCTTCATGCCTTTCATGGTAAACGAGACGTTGCTGGGCGAAAGGTCAAGGCTGGTGACCGAGCAGCCTTTGGCGGCGATGGTACGGCTGTCCGTCCCCAGCCCGCAGCCGATCTCCAGGACCGAGAGGCCTGCCGCGGCAAAAGAATCGATCAGCGCCGGGATATAGTCGTCGTAACGGTAACGGTGGGCGTCTGCTTCAAGATAAAAACGCTTATCCTCGGGGCTGTACTTTTTTGAAAAGACATCCCATCCGGGCACATTCCTGGTCCAGAAATCCTGTATGGTCTTTTTGGATACGTCGCTCATAGCTGTTTTTGAAATCCCCCCATATGGCTGTGCTTGAATTTTCCGGCTACGCCCAGGATGTTCCTGAACTGCCTGCGCTCCTTCTTCATATTGGCAATATACCAGTCGTATGCCTGAATAAGGCTTTGCAGATTGCTGTAACGCGGCCTCCAGCCAAGGACCTCCCTGGCATGCGTAGTATCAAGCTTAAAATCCTTGTCCGCAATGCTGAACTGCTCGTCAACAAGCGGAGAAATACCCGCATACGATAGGAGCTTAAGCGCGGCCCGTGCAAAACCAGGCGGAACAGAGACGATGCCTGAGCTGCTGCCCGCGTGCCGTATCAGGCCTGAAAGCTCCTCCCTGACCGGCAGGGTCTCGTCTGACCCGATATTAAAAAGGCCCGGCTCCGGCCGCTCGGCGGCAAGAACGCAGGCATCGACCATATCGGAGACATTGGTAAACTGAAAGACATTCCTGCCTTTACCGAGGATGTAGACCGGCTTATTCCCGCGCACCTGGTCAAACAATATGCTGAAGATCCCGATCCTGCCCGCTCCCATGATCACCCGCGGCCTGATAATACTGACGGAGAGCCCCCGCAGGCTGAATTCCCTGCATAGCTCCTCTGCCGCCAGCTTGCTGTTGCCGTATTTTCCCAGCGGATGCACCCGGCTCTTCTCGTTCAGGGGGAATTCATCCGGGATGCCGTAAACCGTGCTGCTGGAGACGTGCAGGAATTTCACTGCACCGCCCGCCTGCGCCCCCTCAAGGACATTGCGGGTCCCCCCGACATTGACGTCATGATACATGGAGTGTTTCGCCCTGGCAATGGAGGGGATGGCCGCCAGATGAAAAACCACATCTTTATCTTTGCAGGCCTCCCTGACCGCCTCAGCGTCGCGGATATCGGCCTCACGGAAAACAAACCCCTTAGCCTCCCAGTCGGGCTTACGGAAATCGATCGCCAGCACCCGGGCGCCGGCCGAACAAAGAGTATCCACCATATATTTCCCCAAAAAGCCGGTGCCGCCGGTGACCAGGACGCGTTTGTCTTTCCAGAAATTATCGTTCATGGGTTTTGGTCCACGAAAATATTATGCCAGATCTCCAGGCATAAAAGGGCGAAAAGCTGGCGGTCAAAGAGGAACGGATTTTTCTTTCTTCCGTCAATGAGCCCCTTGATATAGGAATAATTGTAATAACCCCTCTTCTCCACCTTCTCCCTGGTGAAATACTCCCCGAGCATCCTTTGGAAACTCCTGTCAAAACACTTGTTGATCGGCACCAGGATAGGCCCTTTTGGCCTGTTGCGTATTTCTTCGGGTATAAGCCCCCGCGCCACTTCCCGCAAAAGGTATTTGCGCCGCAGGCCCTTCTTCTTCATCTCCACGTGGACCCCTCCCATAAACTCGACGATCTCATGGTCCAGGAAAGGATAGCGCGATTCAAGGCAAAAAGACATCGCGATCTTGTCCTCCTTCATAAGGTGGTAGGTCGGAAGCCAATACTTGAATTCAAGATAGATCAGGCGGTTGAAGATATGCTCTATGCGCTCGTCTTCAAATACCTCATGGAGGCTTTTTCTTGCCGGCGACGTCCCTTTGAGGTTCTGCCTGAAAGCGGAGGAATAAAGCCCTTCTTTCTGCCGGCCGCTAAAAAGCGAATTTAAGCAGAAATAATCCGAGGCAAGATCCGGGGATTGGCAATACTCCAGGAGCTTGAGGCGCGATTCCTCATCAAGCGCGTAACCGGGATAGCGAAAGAACATATTGATCAGCCGAAGCGGGGCCTTTTTTATCAGGGCCGGAAACACGTTACGCAGCAGGAAATTCGGCATGAGCTTCTTCAGGCGGTGGCCGTAATACAGGGTCTCCTGATGGACATAGCTGCCGAAGAGCTCATCCGACCCCTCCCCCGTCAGGAACACCTTGACGTGTTTGTGCGCCAGGTCTGCCAAAAGATAGAATCCGATGATATCGGAGTTTGCTATAGGCATATCCATGTGGTAGATCACTTCC
>JAQTNB010000101.1 GCA_028714055.1 Candidatus Omnitrophota bacterium | reverse complement strand
GGGCTGGCGCCGATCTTGACCTCGTCCATCTTGCGCGTTGTCGCCACGAGCCTGACGATGTAATCGAATATCTTGGGCGAGACCTCGATATTCTTGACGCGCTCCTGGAGCTTGACCACCTTTTCCAGCGTCAGCACCGGCTGAAGGTCTTCCACCGGATGCTGGAATTTTTGTCCCGAGATGACCCTTATCTCTTCGTCCACCTGGAGGTAACCGATGCTGATCTTCATTAAAAACCTGTCGATCTGGGCTTCCGGCAAAGGATAGGTCCCCTGGTATTCGATGGGGTTCTGGGTCGCCACGACCATAAAAGGCTGCGGCAAGGCAAAGGTCTTCCCGTCTATGGAAACCTTGTACTCCTGCATACACTCCAGGAGCGCGGACTGCGTGCGGGGCGTGGTCCTGTTGACCTCGTCTGCCAGCAGGATATTGGCAAAGACCGGCCCTTTCCTGAAATCGAAATCGCCTGTTTTCGGGTTATAGATAAAGCCTCCGGTAACGTCCGAAGGCAGGAGGTCGGGGGTGAACTGGATACGCTTGAAATCGCCGCTGATGGACTTTGAAAGCGCCAGCGCCAGCATCGTTTTACCCACGCCCGGCACGTCTTCAAGGAGTATATGGCCGTTGGTCAGAAGCCCCACCAGGAGGAATTTGATAGTCTCGGTCTTGCCGATAATGACTTTCTCGATGTTATCGATCAGCTTCTTGATATCCTCGTTGAACATCACTGCGCTCCTTTCATCCGTGTGTCGGTAAGGTTATGTCGTAAGAGGAGATACGGGTATTATTATAACTTTGGAGAAATGAAAATGCAAGAAGAAGCTTGTGGTAAATATCAGGCAGGATTAACGTCAAATTCCAATCACAAAATAAGGACAAGCACCAAATTGGAGAAATTCCAAGCACCAAGCACCAAATAAGGACAAGCACCAAATCCCAAATTCCAAATCCCAATAAATATCAAATATCAAATTTCAAATATATGTTTAGGATTTGATTTTTGAAATTTTGAATTTATTGGAATTTGGTGCTTGGAATTTGGGATTTCTCGTTATGTATGTTTTGCGAAAAGAAGCCTCCTGTCAACGCATCCAGCATCGCGGTCAGCTCCCTTATCTTTATCTCTTTCTCCATCCTCTTGGCGCGCTCCTCTATGGAAAGGTGGTCGATATCCATCTTGGTCCTCAGGCGCTCAAAATAAACCTTGGTGACTTCATCAAGGATCTCCTGGCGCAATTCTACCATCAGGCGGGAACGCACATCGATCGACGTCTGGTCATCATTCCAGATGAGCTCGCCCAGATCCCAGCTTAAAGATACGTCCCAGGCGATGGAATCGCGGCCGCGCACCAGGCAGTCATCGTCGGCCCTGGTGGTCGAGCCTCCTTCCCAGTGCCAGAGGTCGCTTGTATCGCGGTCTATTCCAAAGGTCACCTCGGGAAGCCATGCCTTTCTTGCCGCATCCCTCCTCCATCTTTTTATTTTCTCCGGGCTCACCTCCGCATAACGGATGGCTGCTTCCTGCACGAGGCCTATTGAAGGCTCGCCCTTAGAATATGGATCCAGGGGGTCATCGCAAAGCGTGATGTTTTGCAAAGATACAGCCTGCCTCTTAAAAAGCCCTTCGCGGGCCGCGGCATACAAGACCCCTTGCTTGTCTGATGTCAGAGAATACAGCTGTGTGGCATACAGGCGGAAAGATACCTCGTGCCAACGGTCGTCTTTAAACACGAAAATCCCGCGCGCGGTCATCGCATACAGCACGGAAGCGGGAAACGAAAGAATAAACCGCACCTGCGGCTGCAATAGGCCGGAATTCTCAAAGCGCTCCCAGGTCTCGGCATTATCCTTACTGCGATAAATACCCCGGGAAGTCCCCAGATAGAAAATATGCTGATCCTGCTGGTCAAAACAGATAAAGCCGGCACCGGCACGTTGCGGCTCCTCTATCTCTCCTTCCTCCTGCTCCTCAGCCTCTTCTTCGGCAACGCAAGGACTGAAAAATGTCTGCCGCCATGAATTCCCTTTGTCCTCGCTCTTAAACACCCCCGAGGAAGAAGCTATATATGCCGCGAGCGGCCGGCGCGCGTCGCAGGCAATGGAATACACCTGAAGGCTGCCGCTGCCTACGGCTGCCTTCCTCCAACTGCGTCCTTCATCATGGCTGATAAAAAGACCGTCACTGGTGCCCAGATAAATAGTATCTCCCGCGATGCCGATACTTAAGGCGTCGGCCTGCATCCTGTTTCTTCCCTTAAAAACCCTGTTCCAATGCTTACCCTTTGAGCCGCTATAATATAATCCTGCGCTGCTGCAGGCGTAGATCTTTTGCGCGTCGCGCGGGTCAAAGATGACCGCGTTGATGACGGCCGCTTCTCCCCTGACAATAAGGGCCGCGCTCCAACTCTCTCCCCCATCGCCGCTTGAAAGAACGGTATTGCCCGCACCCATCAAAAGCACTTGAGGAGCATCCGGGTGGATTGCCGCGCACCTGACGCCCGAGTATTGCCGGCTCACCTTTGTCCATTCTTCTTCGCCAGCATACCCGATAGCCGCGGCAAGAAAACAATACAACAAACCCGTTACGATATGTTTAAGCATCTCCCACCTCCTTGGCGCAATAGACGCACCGAGGCGCGGGATTCTAACCGTATTTTATGAAAAAAATGGCCGGGTATTGCTGCGGATGGGCCTTAACGCGCGGCGCTCAGTTCTATGATCTCGGAGCGCAGCTCCTGATAACGGAGGGTATCAATAGGATAATAGATCTCCTGGGCGAGCCGCAAAGACTCCCGGGCCTTGCTTACCTGGTTATTCGCCCGGTAAACAGAGGCCAGGTTGCAATAAACCGATGCCAGCTCAAGCGGGGCTTCTATCCGGCGGCATACGGCAAGGGCCTGCTCAAAATACCCCAACGCCCCGCGGATATCCTTTGTTTCCATGCACAATTCGCCCAGCATGTTGTAATCGCTGGCGATATTGGGCATGTTCCCCTGGGCACGGTCGATCGCCAGGCCGCGCAGGTAGCAATCCATGGCTTTCTGGTATTGCTTTTCAAACCCGTATATCTCTCCGAGGTTGAAATAAAAATCGCTGAGCTCAGCTTTGAGCTTCAGGCGCCGGAAGAGGTCGCGGCTCTTGGCGTAAAATTGCCTCGCCGCATCCAGGTCATCCTTATTGATGAAGAACAACCCCAGGTCGAAATAATCGCACGCCAGGTTATAGCGGTGCTCCCGCCGGAAAGAAAATTCCCTGTTGATCTCCGAACTTTTTGTCAGCAGCTCCAGCGCCTGCTCGTTATTCCCCCGCTCCATGTTCCAGAGGGCCAGCTTCCTGAGCGCGATCGCTTCGTTAAGCTTGTCCTTGTTTTCCCTGCTTTTATCCACTGCCTTGTTATAAAACTCAAATGCCTTTTCATACTGCCCCAGCTGGGAATATGTCCAGCCTATCGCTATATAGGCAGCGGCAAGGCGCCGCAGATCACCCTGTTTTTCGCTGAGCAGCGCGTAATCAAAATAGGCCTTGAGCGCTTCCCGGCGCATCCCCTGCCGCTGGTAGGCATCCCCCATCAGGAGGCGGGCCTTTAAGAATCCCGGATCGCGCCTGAGGGTATCCTCGCAGAGGGTTATCGCGTCCTGGTTTTGCCCGCGGTTGAATTGCCGCTGTGCCGCGGAAAACAAGGCGCCTGGCCCGGGGTTGCTTGCCCTGACCGACGCAAAAAGCAAAAAAGACGCTGCCGCGGCCGCTGCCAGCGCAGCCGCCAGGACCTTCTTCCTGCCTGCCTTCCAGAGATGAAACCCCATGGCCGGGCGCGATTTCTTTTGTTCAAAGAACCTGCACGCCGGGTCGCCGTAAAGGGCGTACCCTGCCCAGGCAATACAGGCATGCCCGCACTCCTTGATCACGCGCAGGCGCGCCCCGCGCACAGAGCCGCCTATCGACTCTCCGGCAACCAGGCGCGCGTAGAACTCTCCGGCAAAGACCTCAGCCGGGGCATCCTCTATCCTCCAGATACTGCCGATATAGTGCCGCACGCCGGCGAATAAAAACGACGAGGCAAGGTTGTAGGTCTTGCGCTGCGAAGTCTCATCCACGGCCGACGCGGAATGGCGGGCGGAAAAACAGGCGTTGGAGAAGACCAGGCCCGGCAACGGGGAAGTCTCGGAGAGCGCCAGGATATCCTGTATGCTGAACACCCCGTCGTTCAATACCCAGCCGCTTTGCTTCGGCGAGGAATCGTTATACTCGCAATGGCCGGCAAAATGCACGATATCGTAATCCCGCAGGTTCTTTTTGACGTAGAGCGTATCGATCTGGGTGGATTTAAAGTCAACTGCCGCCCGGCCTTGCAGCCGGTCAAAATACCTGCGGACATAGACGCCTTCCGCGTAGGCGGATTTGAGGTCGCTGGTAGGATTGGCAAGGATGAGGATGCGCGGGCGCGAAGGCGCGCTGCGGCATGCGGCAGTGTTCAGCCGCCGCCTGCTCCTGATCACCCTTCCGATGCTGAAATTCAGGGAAAGGAAGTCCCTGCCGTCATGCAGGAATTCCCAGGGCATGCCGATCAGCTCTTCGTCAAGGCAGAGCACCAGCTCTTCTCCGGCGGCGTTACCGAGCTTCTCCTTTGCCTCCCGGGTCAAAAGATGGTCCCAGAGAAGTTGTCCGGTCTTACGCAAACCCTGCAGGCCTGCCTGGTCAAGCCTGGCGCCCTTATCGCCGCGGCTGAGGATCGAGGCGATCTCAGAACTGAGCCTGTCGACATCGCGCGCGCAAAAAGCGATCCTGCCGTAATGCCTTACGGTCGACGATGCCTCGCTCTGGCGCAAAACGCTCATCTTAAGCGACGCGCCTTCCCAGAGCACCTCCAGCACCAGGGGGTTTGCCTGTTGACGCTGAACTGCCATAAAGGGCCTATGTTTTTATATCGAGGGCGATCGCGGCAAGCTGCTCTCCCCTGCCGCAGATCTCAACGCGGTATGAGCCGAGTTCCACGTTTTCAAAAACAGCCGCCCCTTTTTCGCATACGTAAGATTCAAGCTCGGTATCCCCTTTCAGGAGCGCTACCCTGACGTCTTTGAGGGTCTGCTGCGTTTTCTTGTCTTTTACCGTCACGCAAAGGCTAAAATATCCGCCCCGTTTATTCTCGATCTTTGCCTCTACGCGGATATCCTTAAAGTCCCTGAAAATAAAGATCTCATCCTTGAATTCCGTTATCTTACGGCTGCGCAGGACCGGCGCCGGCATCAGTTCCTGCCCCACCAGGATATCCCCGCCGGCATTCAGCACTTCAATGATATTGTCCCGGACCCGCAATGCCACCTCCAAAAGCAGGGCGTGCGCTTCCTCTTCCAGCGCGCTCTTCAGGCGCGCCAGCAGCTCCTGCGGGACCTCAAGTGGCCGGGATTG
>JAQTNB010000100.1 GCA_028714055.1 Candidatus Omnitrophota bacterium | reverse complement strand
GCGCCGAAAGCATCCAGCAATATCGTATCTCCTTTTTTGACCCTTCCCTGCCTGACCGCTTCGCTTAAGGCGGTGGCAGTAGAGGCAGAAGACATATTGCCGCATCTTTCTATATTAAGGAAGATCTTCTCGGAAGGAAATTTAAGTTTTTTGGCGACTGCCATGATGATCCTGATATTGGCCTGATGCGGTATGAGCAGGTCTATATCGGAGCATTTTAATCCCGCTTTCTTGATAGCGACCTGCGCGGCATCCGCCATGATATTGACCGCGAGCTTGAATAATTCGTTCCCCTTCATCTTGATATAGTGCATGCGGTTGTCAACGGTCTCATGGGTAGCCGGGTTACGCGAGCCTCCGCCGGGAAGCATCAGGAGCTCCCCTTGCGTTCCGTCGCTGCCCAGGTACCCGGAGAGGATGCCTCCGGAGCGGACCGGCGCAAGGACCGAGGCGCCTGAACCGTCGCCGAAGAGAACACAGGTATTGCGGTCCTGCCAGTCCGTGACGCGGCTGAGCACTTCCACCCCTACGACCAGCGCGCGCTTATACATCCCGCTTGAAAGGTATTGCCAGGCAGTGACCATCGCGTAGATATAGCCCGCGCAGGCGGCAGACACGTCAAGGCATGCCGCTTTCTTCGCGCCGAGTTCCCGCTGCAATACGCAGGAGACCGTGGGAAAAGGCATGTCGGGGGTAACGGTAGCGACGATGATAAGGTCCAGATCCGCGGCCGAGACCTTGGCATCTTTAAGCGCGGCCTGCGCCGCCTTAAGCGCCAGGTCAGAGGCAGCTTCCTCTTTCGCGGCGATCCTGCGCTCCTTGATGCCGGTGCGCGTGGTTATCCACTCATCGGAGGTATCGACCATTTTTTCCAGATCTTTGTTGGTCAAAACCTTTTTGGGGAGGTATTCCCCTACGCCGATGATCCCGATATGTTTCATGCAACCCTCTCTTTATGGCTGAGCGCTTCGATTACCTTCTCGTTGAACTTGCGTTCCACTTCTTCCTTGGATACGCGTATGGCGTTCTTGATCGCCTTGGCGCTGGAACGCCCATGGCCGATGATCACCACGCCGTCCACACCCAAAAGCGGCGCTCCGCCGTATTCGGCGTAATCTATGTCTTTCTTGAATTTGGAAAAGCTTGTCTTTAAAAGCAGCGCGCCCAGCAAGCCCAGGGGGTTGCTTTTCAGGTGGCGCTTCAGGAATATCTGCATGGCTTCGGCAACGCTCTCGGAGACCTTGAGCGCGACATTGCCGACAAACCCGTCGCAGACGATAATGTCGGACTTGCCGCTAAACAGGTCCCTTCCTTCCACGTTGCCGATGAAATTAAGGCTGCTCTTTTCAAAAAGCTCGTATGTCTCTTTGACGAAATCCGTCCCTTTGCTCTCCTCTTCCCCGATATTCAAAAGCCCCACCGACGGAGAAGGCTTGTTCAGGATGTAGCGCATATAGACGTCCGCCATGATCCCGTATTGCAGGAGCTGCACGGGTTTGGGATCAATGTTAGCGCCGACGTCAATGATAAGGGAAATGCCTTTAACGCTGGGCATGACAATGGCTATCCCGGGGCGTTCGATCCCGGGAAGGAGCCTAAGGGCAAGCGTGGCGGCACAGACAACCGCGCCGGTATTGCCGGCGCTAAAAAAGGCGTCGGCCTTGCCTTCCTTGACGAGGTTGGTCCCCACGACGATCGAGGAATCGCGTTTTCTGCGCACGCTGTTTGCCGGGGATTCGCACATCTCGATGACTTCGCTTGCGGGTTGCAGTGAAATATCCGGGCCGTTATACCTGGCTTTCTTCAGCAGGGGCGCGATGCGCGATTCATCCCCTACCAGTATCACATGGGTCCCGGGAAACTCCTTGACGGCAGCGACCGCCCCCTCGATAACCACCTCGGGTGCATGGTCACCGCCCATAGCATCAACTGCTATTCTCATATGGCGGCCTTATTGCTTGGTCTTCTTTTCTTTTGTTTTGACTTTGATCTCGACAGCTTGCCTTCCGCCGTAATTTCCGCAGACGGGGCAAACCCGGTGAGGCGGCCGCATGTGCTTGCATTGCGGGCACGGTATAAGGTTCGTCGCTTTTATTTTCCAGTGCGTCCGGCGCCTCCTGCCGCGCGCGCTGGAATGTCTTTGTTTAGGTAGGGCCACAGGAACAACCTCCCTCGTTTAGGTTCTTGCCGCAGCGGGGGCATAATCCCCGGCATTGGCTGTTGCACAACGGTTTCATCGGATAATCAAGCATGATCTCTTCCCGGATATCCCGGGAGATGTCCAGTATCGTATCGAAGCGCTCCACGCGGTAATTAAACTGCATCTTCCGGTCGAGCTCATCGGTAAATTCAGTCAGGCACAGGCTGCAAAGCATCCGGCGCCGGGCGCTCACCCGCAGGCTTACGCTTACCGCGTTGGTGATGCGCGAGACTTCCGCCCTGACGGAAAGCGGAGTATCGTATTTGATCTCTTCGGTCTCCAGGTCCAGGGCCGAAGCAGGGAATTCTTCCTGTAAAACCAGGGGCTCGGCCTGTACCCTTCTGAGTTCTATTTTCATACCGCGATGCCTTACGGCGAAAGGCGAGGGGCCGCGCGCAGCTTTTTCTTCAGCGCCTCTTCCACAAAACTTGGAACAAAGCTCGACAGGTCTGCCCCTAACGAAGCCGCTTCTTTAAGCAGCTTTGAGGAGAGGTAACTATAGGATTCCTGCGGCATCAAAAAGATAGTCTCTATATGCGGCGCCAGCTTCCTGTTGGTCAGGGCCATCTGGAACTCATACTCAAAATCCGAGATCATGCGCAGCCCCCGGATAAGCACGTGCGCCTTTTGCTTACGGGCGTAATCGATCACCAGGCAGTTAAAATCATCCACCTCCACGCGGGGAAAGCCTGCCGAGGCTTTTTTAAGCATGGAGATGCGTTCTTTGACGCTGAAAAGCGGCTTTTTTTGCGGATTATGGGCCACCGCAACCACCACCTCGGAGAAGATCTCCTGGGCCCGCTTTATAAGGTCTATATGCCCGTAGGTGATCGGGTCAAACGTCCCCGCGTAAATCGCTTTTTGGCACATGGCGTGTCGTTTCCTTGCGGTAAAGTGAGAGGCGCGTATCTCCGTAGGATGCCTGCTTAAACAAAACAAGACCTCCCTCAATTCCAGGAAGGTCATCCTTCTTAGAATGCTGCACTATCACAAAACCATTGGGCGTTACTATATCATGGGCATCCAGCATTTGCAAGGTTTTTTTTGCGAGGTTCTGGCGGTACGGAGGGTCAAGGAAGACAATGTCAAAGCGCACGGATTTGCGCCTCAGGGCCTCGATTGCCCCCTCTGCCTCCATGGGGATAAGCGTGCAGCGGGAGAGCTTTAACAGCTCAATGTTACTGGTGATGGCCTGCCGGCAGGCGGCATTATGCTCAACCAGCACCAGTTCTGACACCCCCCGGGAAGCCGCTTCAAAGCCCACTGCCCCTGAACCGGCAAAAAGCTCTAAAAACGAGAGCCCCTCTATGTCGCCCATGATGTCAAACACGGCCTTCCTGACCTTGTTTTGCGTAGGCCTGATGCCTTTTGGCATCAGGATGTTCCTGCCTTTATAGACCCCGGTGATTATCCTCATATTCAGAGACCCTCACGCCTCCCTGCGCCGATTGCTTTTTGGGTTGGAATGCCCCGGAATACTCCTCTGCATGCTCCATAAACAATTGGTTCATCAGCCCTGATTCGGTGGGATGATAAAAACAACTGACAAAAACCTTCCTGATTCCCCTTTCCCCTGCCTGCCTAAAAGCTGCCGTAAGCTGCTCAGGGGTGCTCACTGCCGCCAGGTATGTTTCATCATCCAGGCAGGAGGCCTGCGACAGGACGGCGCTGCGTATATTATAGATAAAAACCGCGCTTTCTTCTGCCCCGGACTCCTGCCTTATCCACTGGCAGGCATTCTGCGGCACCGGCCCGAAATCAAGCCTCCCTGCCCCCAGGGAAGAATATACCATAAGCATAAGCACTCCCGCAGCTAAAATTCTTTGTTTTCCGGAGGCTTGCGAGAACAACAGGCCGCAAAACAAGGCAAAGCCGGGAAAGGCGAAGATCCAAAACCGCTCCTGTTTTAACAACGCGCCTTTTTGCGCGAGGTCGATCGCCAACATCGCGCACAAAGGAAGCAAAAACATCAGCGCGCAAAATAAGAGCGGCTTGCCGCGTTTCGGCAGGCCTCTTGTGGCCAAAACCCAGGCAAAGAAACATGCGGATACTGCCGCGGCAGCATAGAAAAGAGCTTTTCCGCCGGCAGGAATAAAAAGGTAGTGCCCCAGGCCGGCAAAGACAGCCACAATCTTACCAACGGCTCCCGGGTAGCCGAAGATCCATTCTACCAGATGAAAATCATATCCCCGCAGCATAAGCAGCCATCCCCAGGATGAAAAGCCGATGAGCGAAAACAAAAACCCCAGGTAAAACCTGCGCAGCAGCGGCGTATCGGAATGGCGCGCTAAGGTAAAATAGAAAAAATGCGCGGCAGCGATAAAAACATAGAAATAATGCGTGCCCAACCCCAGGCAGTTACACGCCGCAAACCCTGCCAGGTCCTTCCAGGAGCGTTCTTTTTCAAAACGCACCAGGAAAACAGAAGATAAAAGTATGAACACCAGCACTAAGCTATAAGAACGCGCCTCCTGGGCGTAACGCACTGCAAAAGGAGATACGGCCGCGAACAACGCGCACCAGATACCCGCTCCCTCGCCAAAAAGCATCTTTCCCAGCCGATAAAACAGCGCGACCGCCAAGATGCCGCAGAAAAAAGAAAACAGCCGGGCGCTGGCGGCATCACAGCCGAAGGCTTTAAGCCAATAATGCATGATCCAGAAGTAAAAAGGCGGATGCACATCCGTCTCAAGCAGGCCGGCGCTTACGTCATGCGCGGTTTTCCCGGGATCACAGCGCAAAAACGCCTTGAATTCTTTTGCCCGCAGAAAGCGGGGCTCTGCGTCTTTTTCCAGAGAGCGCAGGAGAAGGTTGATCTCCCTGCCGTGCCCGGTTGACTGAAAAAAGGTATAGAACTCATCAGTCCAGAGCGGCCGGGAGATGAGGCCTCCGAGCCGCAAGGCACAAGCCAGGACAAAGATCGAGAAAAGCGCAAGCGTCCTCTTTGTCATCCTGTCACCATTAAATGCTCATACCCGGGAAACCTGCGCAAAAGCTCATCCTTCAGGTGCCGGTTGAGCTTATCGCTGAGTGCCGGGTCTTTTGCCACCAGCCCCAGCGCCTCTTCCCGCGCTTTCTTCAAAAGGGTAAGCTGCGTTAAGGGATTGCCGATCTTTAGTTCCGTGAGCCCGTGCTGGCGGGAGCCGAAAAACTCTCCCGGCCCGCGGATCTTAAGGTCTTCCTCGGCAATGCGGAACCCGTCGCTGAATTTCACCATGGCCTCAAGGCGCATCTTTGCCTGCTCGCTTGCCTCGGCAGATACC
>JAQTNB010000099.1 GCA_028714055.1 Candidatus Omnitrophota bacterium | reverse complement strand
ACGGGCAAGCGCCCGGTTGTAATGGGCGTTTACCAGGTCGGGAATGAGGTCCAGGGCCTTCCCGAATTCAACCAGCGCCTTATCGGGTTTTCCTTTTGCCTGATAGGCAAGCCCCAGGTTATTGTGCGCGTTGGCCTTGATGCGCTTATTGTCACTGATCTCCAGGACCTTACTATAATCGGCGATCGCAAGCTCATGCATGCCGCAGGTCTGATAGACGATCCCCCGGTAATAATACGCCTGTTCGTACGCGGGGTCGCAGGCTATGGCATTGCCGTAATCAATGACAGCCTGCTCATAACTACCCTTGTATTCGTAAAGTTTGGCGCGGTTATAATAGGCCAAAGAGCACTTAGGGTTAAGGAATATCGCCACGCCATACTCGGCAATAGCGCTGTCCAGGTCCCCTTTCATCGTGTACTGTATGGCCCGCGTAAGGCAACCGTCGTCAATATCGTTCTTGTCATCTTCCGCGCAGAACCCCCGGGAAGAAACCCCGAAAACCAGGAACAACACAACCAATATCAGGGACGTTTCTTTCCGCCAAAACCGCCTGGCGCCACGAAAGTTACAACGGCTCATTTTCCCTCCGTCGCATAACGGATGCGTTAAAAGAAATCCTGGTATATCGCCAGCGCGAGCACTAACCCTGAACTTATAAAAATAAAAAAATAATTGAATGCGTCTTTACGGGACTTCAGGCGGCAGATGATCCCGGAAAGGAATTCGTAATCTTCTTCGCTGAACCCTTCCCTGCAGCCGATCTTTTCTGCGATCCTGTTTGTTTCTATCTCCCGGCGCAGCCGGCGGTCCTGCACGTATTTATAGAGAAAATAAATAAAGAACCCTCCCACTCCGACATACCAGGTCAGCTTGACCCAGAATTCCCCCAGGTGCAACAACAGGGTCACCAGGCGCACGGCAATAGTGGCGATCAGCCCGATAAAAAGAAAGACCCAGGAAACAGCCGTATCCTTGCATTCGCGGGACACAGGACAGGTTGTGCAAACGGGGGATTTATGCTCCAAAGCTCGGTATCCTTTTTTCTTACAAGCAGGTATTATACTACGTTTTAGCTGTTTAGGATAGCGGGAAATGGCGCAGCCGCGATTTTTTCAGCGATCCGCTTTTTTATCGGTCAGATCCAACGGGAGATGGCAGACAGGCTCTATCCCCTTTTTCTGGAAATATTTCTGGTGGTAGTCTTCTGCGGGATAAAATTCCCCTGCCCGGGTTACTGCGGTTACGATCGGAGAGGTAAACTTCTTCTGCTTGGTCAGCGCGCCTATCTTGTTCCGGGCGCTCTGCTCCTGCTGAGGCGTGTGATAAAATATGGCCGAGCGGTACTGCGTGCCCGCATCGGGCCCCTGGCGGTTTAAGGTAGTCGGGTCATGGATCGTAAAGAACGCGTCGAGCAGTTGCTCATATGAGACGGCCGCGGGGTCGTATTCCACTTGCACGGCCTCCGCGTGGCCGGTTTTATCCGTGCAGACGTCCTCATAGGTAGGGTTCTTAAGCTTTCCACCCGTATAGCCGACGCTGGTCTTCATCACACCCTTCACCCGGTCAAACGCGGATTGCACTCCCCAGAAACACCCTGCCGCGAAGGTGGCGACTTCTGTTTTCTGCGGCTTTATACCCTGGCGCTCGAATAACGCGCGGTACTCCCCATAGCCTTCTTTTTCCAGGTCTTCAAGAGGCACGAAACGCAGCGCTGCCGAATTGATACAATACCGCAGGCCCGAAGGCTTTGGCCCGTCCTCGAACACATGCCCCAGGTGAGAATCGCTGGATTTTGAACGCACCTCGGTGCGTGTCATGCCGGCCGAATCATCGGTTTTTTCGGACACCTCTTGCTTGTCGATCGGCTGCGTAAAACTCGGCCAGCCGGTCTGAGAATCGAATTTATCCAGGGAGCTGAAGAGCGGCTTGCCGGTGATCGGATCGACGTATATCCCCGGCCTCTTATTATCCCAATATTCGTTGGCAAAAGGCCTTTCGGTGGCATTCTCGCGCAAGACGCAATATTGCTCTTCGCTGAGCATTTTTTTCAGTTCTTCTTCGCTATATTTGTTTTCCATGGGACCCGCCTCCTTCTGGGCATACGCAGCCATAACGCAACCCAAAGAAAAGAATGCCGCTAAAAGAAACACTCCTGCTCTTCTCATGAGGACCGCCTTTCAGGTATCATTATACCACATGCAGGATCTTCAGCTCAACTGCTCCGGATGGTGCTTGACTACCTTTGCCTCGACCATGTAAATGACGTCTTCGGCGATGTTGGTGGCATGGTCGCAGATACGCTCAAGGTAACGGGCGATCAAAAGAAGCGGCACCGCCCTGTCGGCGGTAGCAGGGTCTTTTGCCAGAAAATCGTTCATCAGCTCGCTTTGGATCGCGTTACGCAGCTGATCAGCCTCAGAGTCGGAAAGCACGACTTTACGCGCAAGCTCAACGTCCCTGCGTATAAAAGCATCGATAGCATCGCCGACCATCCTTTGCGCGACCGCAGAAAGCTTCGGGGTATCGATCAATGGCTTCAGGAGCTGGCGGTCCGCGATCTCAAGCACGCGTTCGGCAATATCCACCGCGATATCGGCGATACGCTCAAGCTCGGCATTGATCTTCATCCCCGTCGTGATAAACCGCAGGTCCCCTGCCATCGGCTGGTAACGCGCTACCAGGTCCACGCATTTTTCATCTATGGATATCTCCAGCTCATCGATCTTGGTATCCGCGTCAATGACCTCCTGGGCCTGGGTCTTATCACGGTTTTTCAGCGCCTCGATCGATTTAAAGATCGATTCCTGCGCCAAAACCCCGATCCTCAAGATGTCCTTACGCAGCTCCTGCAAAACTTCGTCCAAATGCCTCTCCATGATCCCTCCTTAACCGTATCTTCCGGTAATATACTCCTCGGTCCGTTTATCTTTCGGCGCGGTAAAGATCTCCTGCGTCCTGGTAAATTCTACCAGTTCGCCCAAAAGCATAAAGCCGGTATCGTCGGAAACGCGCGCCGCCTGCTGCATATTATGGGTAACGATGACGATCGAATATTCACGCTTTAACTCGCGCATCAGCTCTTCGATACGCGCGGTCGCCTGGGGGTCCAGCGTCGAACAAGGCTCATCCATCAGGAGCACCTGCGGTTTTACGGCGATCAACCGCGCGATGCAAAGACGCTGCTTTTGCTCAAGGGAAAGCCCCAGGGCCGGCTTATGCAATTTATCCTTCAGCTCGTCCCAGAGCAGCACGGAACGCAGGCTCTCCTCCACGACCTGATCGAGCCTGCCTTTGCCCCCCGTGCCGGAGGAATGTATCTTTTCTCCGAAAGCGATGTTTTCATAGACCGAGAGCGGGAAAGGATTGGGGCGCTGAAAGACCATCCCCACGTTCTTACGCAGCCACACCAGGTCTGTTCCAGGCTCCAGGATATTTCTTCCTTCGATCACTATCCGGCCTGAGACCCGCACCCCCTCGATCAGGTCGTTCATGCGGTTGAAGACCCTGAGCATCGTGGATTTACCGCAACCCGAAGGCCCGATAATCGCGGTGATATTCTTTTCCGCGAAAGCGCATGAAACGCTTTTGAGGGCTTGAAAATCACCGTACCATAAATTCAGATCCTGGACCTCGATACTGTTCATCTTAACCGAATTTTCCCCGTATATAGCCGTCGGTGCGCTCATCCGCAGGCGCGGTAAAGATCTTATCCGTATTATCCTCCTCGATCAATTCACCCGAAAGGAAAAAAGCCGTCCTGTCCCCCACCCGCGCGGCCTGCTTGACATTATTGGTGACTAGGATGATCGTATAGTCTTGTTTGAGTTTCAGCATCGCCTCTTCTACCTTAGCCGTAGAAATGGGATCAAGCCCCGAGCAAGGTTCGTCAAACAGGACCACTTCCGGCTCAACGGCAAGGGTGCGGGCAATACACAAACGCTGTTGCTGCCCTCCGGAAAGCTTAAAAGCGGATTCCCGGAGCCTGTCCTTCACCTCTTCCCACAGATATGCCTGTTTAAGCGACCGCTCCACGATCCCGGCAATGTCTTTTTTCCTGCGCAGGCCGTGCATCCGTACTCCGTAAGCGACATTGTCGAATATGGAGAGCGGTAAAGGCAGCGGCAAAGCAAAAACCATACCCACCCGCTTGCGCAGCGACTCCCGGTCTATGCGCATGATATCCACCGCATCAAAAATAACGCTTCCGGACATTTTGAAATTAGCCTGGAGATCGTTCATGCGGTCAAGCATCCTCAAGAAAGTGGTCTTGCCGCTGTTTGAGGGCCCGATAACGCTCAAGATCCGGTTTTCCTCTATATCCAGGCTTACCTCTCTTAAGGAATGGACCGTCCCGAACCAGATATTAAGGTTTCTTACTTGAAATTTTACCATTTCTTCAGCTTTCTAAAACGGTAGCGGATGACTATGGCGATCAGGTTCATGAACAAAACGATGGCCAACAGCACCAGTGCTGTGCCATAGGTTATTTTCGGATCGACATTAGGTACTTGCGTTGAAAGGACGTAGAGATGATACGGAAGCGCCATTGCCTGGTCAAATAGAGAACTCGGCAACTGCGGAAGGTAAAATGCCGCTACGGTAAACAGGATCGGCGCGGTCTCTCCTGCGGCCCTGCCTAATCCCAGTATGGTGCCGGTCAGGATCCCGGGGATGGCGTTGGGAAGCACGATGTGGCGTATGGTCTGCCACTTGCTTGCGCCCAAAGAAAGGCTGACTTCCCTGAAAGACTGGGGAACGCTTTCAAGCGCTTCGCGGGAAGTCGTGATGATGATGGGAAGGATCATGATGCCAAGCGTCAGGCTCCCGGAAAGGATGGATGCCCCGAATTTTAAGAATACCACGAATAGCGCCAGGCCAAAGAGGCCATAGACCACCGAAGGCACTCCGGCGAGATTGACGATGGCAAGCTTGATGATCCGGGTCAAAAGGTTATCGCGGGCGTATTCGCTTAAATAGACGGCTGCTAAAAGCCCGATGGGAAGCGCAAAAATAATGGCACCGCTCACCAGGTACAGGGTCCCGATGATCGCCGGGAATATCCCCCCTGCCCGCATCCCCTGCCGCGGCATATCGGTAAGAAACTGCCAACTCATTGCCGGTAGTCCCTTCTGAACAATGATCACGACGATCAAGCCGACAGGTACCACCACCAGAAACGTTGCCAAAAACATCAGGAAAAACGCAATGCGCTGGGTCTTTAAGGGATCTTTTCTCATCTTCTTTTATGCAGGAAGAGGTCAGCAGTCACGTTGATGGCAAAGCTGATCACAAACAGCACGATCCCAACGGCAAAAAGGGCAAAATAATGCTCGCTCCCCACGACTGTTTCCCCCATCTCCGCGGCAATCGTGGCGGTAAGCGTGCGCACCGGCTGCAGGAACGAATGCGGTATAACCGCGGAATTCCCGGTAATCATCATCACTGCCATGGTCTCTCCGATCACCCT
>JAQTNB010000098.1 GCA_028714055.1 Candidatus Omnitrophota bacterium | reverse complement strand
GGCTCCTCGGTAACGCACAGCGCGGAGATCTTTTGCAGAGGCAGGCGCGCGTCTTTAAGCGCGCAGTCGCTCACCTGCACGATGGTTTCAAGCTGCTTGCGGAACGCGATCTCCGGCACAACGCCGCCGTAGCGCGAGTGGTAGCGGAGGCTTGAGCTGACGACGCTGGAAAGTATTTTTTTGCCGTCCCGCACCACTGCTGCGGCAGTCTCATCGCACGATGTCTCGATCCCTAACGTATATGTGGCCACGGTCCTCTAACGGGTCAAATCGGAAACAAAAACCAGTTTATAGCCTTCCTTGCGCAGCTGCGGGATAACCTCCTTAAGAACCGCGAAAGTCGAAACACGGTCATGGCCTATGCCTATGGCAGAGCCCCGTGCGCGCGCCAGGGATTTAAGCTTCTGGATCTGCCCTTTTATGTACGCGGGGTCGGACTTGTTATCCAGGAAGATATCCCGTTTGGCAAAGGCAAGGCCGGCCTGAGAAGCAACCTGCGCGCAGACCGAGCGGGCAGAAACGAAACTGTCGAGAAAATACAGGTTACGGCGCTTGAGCTCCTTGAACACCGCCTTCATCGTGCGCTCATCTTCGGTCGCGCGCGAACCCATATGGTTCGATACGCCCTTGGCGTAGGCGATACTGTCCAGGTCCTGCCCCATGATGCCTATGACCTCCTGCGCAGCCATCGAGGTCATCAGCGTATTTTTTTCCAGTGAAATTTTTTCGCGCGGCTCCATCGGCAGATGCAATATGACTTCATGGCCCCGTTCATGAAGCTCCCGGGCGATCTGAGCGGAATAAGGCAGGCGCGGCAGGACCGCGGCGGTAAAAGGAAAATCGATCTTTTCCAGGGCCTCCAGGTTATGAAGGTTGTATCCCCAGTCGTCGATAACGATGGCGATCGAAGCGCGGACCGCTGGTTTTTTCGGCACCGCGGGTACGGGCTTTTCAGCGGGCCGTTTTACCCATAAGGCAACGATAAAAATACCTTCAAGAAAAACAAGCAGCGCAAGCGCTATGATGATATTCCTGTATTTTCTGCGTTCGGCGTTTCTCATTTGCTGCTATAAAGCCTGATCCCTTTCAGGACATCGATCGCGCGCATGAGCTGGCTGTCGCTGCGATATTCGCCTGCCTCAACCTGGTTGCCCGCAGGAGGCTCCGCTGAAGCGGCGCTTTCCCGAAGAAGCTCTGCTTCCCGGGCCGCCGCATCGTCCTTTTGCGCGGGCTGTATGAGCGCCTCCGCCGCCTGTATATCGGGCTCAAGCCCTTTGCCCTGGATTTCTTTTCCGTTCGGCGTAAAATAGCGGCTGGTGGTCAGGCTCACCGCTGACCCGTCGCTTAAAGGCACGACCGTCTGGACCAGCCCCTTGCCGAACGACTTTACTCCGACGATAATGGCGCGGCGGTGGTCCTGCAGGCACCCGGCGACTATTTCGCTTCCCGAGGCAGAGCCTTCGTTTATCAAAACCGCCATCGGTATGCCGGTCAGAGGTCTGGCAAACCTGGAACGGAATTCCATGTTTTGCGAAGCCTTGCGGCCTTTGGTATATACGACCATCGCGTCTTTCTCCAGGAACCTTTGCGCCACTTCGACCGCCGAATCAAGCAGCCCACCGGGATTGTTACGCAGGTCTAAAACAAGGGCGCTCATCCCTTCTTTTGAAAGCCTCTCGAGCGCGTTATCCAGGTCCCTGGGGGTGTTTTCGCCGAACTGCACCAGGCGTATATAGCCGATGCCGTCCTCCAGTATCCTGGCTTCTTTAATGTCTTTGATCTTGATCACATCCCGCACGATCGTAAACTCCAGGACCTTCTTTTCCGATTCGCGCAGGACCGTGATGTGCACGGAATCCCCGGGCTTGCCCCTCAGTTTTTTCACGGCTTCATTCAGCGTCATATCCCGCGTCAGTTCCTCGCCGATCTTGACGATCTTATCGTTGGCCTTGAGCCCCGCCTTCCAGGCGGGAGTATCCTCTATGGGCGTTACAACCGTCGGCAAGCCGTCTTTCACGGTAATCTCGATACCCAGCCCTCCGAATTTTCCCTCGCGGTCGATCTTAAGGTCAGCGTATGCATCCGGGTCCATGAACTGGCTATGCGGGTCAAGCGACGAAAGCATCCCTTTTAAGGCGCCGTAGATGACGTCGCGCGGCTTGACCTCATCCACGTAATCGGCCTGTATGATCGCCAGGGCATCCGAAAAGAGCGAGACCTGTTTATAGAGCTCCTCTTTCTTCTTATCGGGCTTGTTATCGCGGCCGGAACCGGAAAGGGCATTCGAAGCAAAGAAGAAGACTACCGCGCAGATGAACGCAACCAGGATACCTCTTTTAATGGGCATGCTCAAGCCTCCGCTTTAAGACTTCCTGCACGACTTTTGGATTCGCCCGTCCTCCGGTCTTCCGCATGACCTGGCCGACCAAAAACATCAAGGCCCCGGTTTTTCCCTGCAAATAATCCTGGGCGGATTTGGGGTTTTCTTTGATCGCCTCATCCGCCGCGCCCTCAAGGGCGCCGGAGTCGGAGATCTGGATCAAATTCTTATCTTTGATAATACGCGATGCCTCCGTCCCCCCTGCCAGCGACTCGCTTAAAACAGATTTAGCCGAAAGGTGGGAGATCTTTTCTTCCGCGGCCAGGCGCACAAGGCCGACCAATTCCTCTATCCCGCCGGGTATGACAAGGTCCGCAATACCCGTATTCCTGCTGTTTGCCTCCGACAAAAGCGGCCCGATCAGCCAGTTGACCATGGGCTTTTTATCGTTCCCCGGATAGGCCTTAAGGCATGCCTCGGAAAAATCAGCGCCTTTTTTATCGGCGACCAAAACCCCGGCATCGTAGAGGCTCAAACCGTATTCTTTTACCAGGCGTTCTTTTTTCGCTTCGGGCAATTCGGGCAAAGAGCCGCGTATCTCTTCCCGCTTCTGCTGCGTAATGATAAACGGCGGCAGGTCGGGATCGGGGAAATACCGATAATCCTTAGCTTCTTCCTTCGTGCGCATAGTTACCGTTATTCCCTTTTTGGGATCCCATAACTTTGTTTCCTGAGACAAAAGGCCAACAATGGTGGGATCATTATCTTGCGTGAGAAAATCTATCTGACTTTTCCCTTCATATTCCAAAGCATCTTTTACTCCTTTAAAAGAATTCATATTCTTAAGTTCAATCTTGGTGCCAAAGCTTGTATCGCCTTTACGCCTAACTGAAATATTGGCATCACAGCGTAACGACCCTTTCTCCATGTCGCAGTCGGAGACGTCGAGGTATTCGACCACGCTTTTAAGAGCGGTAAGGTAGGCGTAGGCCTCAAGCGGCGAACGGATGTCAGGCTCGCTTACGATCTCAAGCAAAGGTATGCCGGTGCGGTTGAAGTCAACCAGGCTTGCGCCTTCCTTATGCATCAGTTTTCCCGCGTCCTCTTCCAGGTGCACGCGGGTGATGCCGATGCGCTTGCTCATCCCTTCTGCCTCGATGTTCAAAAAACCTTTTTTTGCCACCGGAAAATCATACTGCGAGATCTGGTAATTCTTAGGCAGATCGGGGTAATAGTAGTGCTTACGGTCAAACTTGGTGAACTCCGGTACCTGACAGTTGAGCGCCAGGCCCACCTTGACCGCGTATTCCAAGGCGACCTTGTTTAAGACTGGGAGCGAACCGGGAAAACCCAGGCACACCGGGCAGGTCTGGGAATTGGGAGCGTTCCCAAAATCCGTTGAACACCCGCAGAAGGCCTTGGTCTTGGTATTAAGCTGAACGTGGACTTCAAGCCCAACGACTATTTCGTATCCTTTGTATTCCATATGCTCTTACTCTGCCAAAGAAGGCTTTGAGGTATGCCAGGGGGTCGCCTGTTCATAGGCGTGGGCGACCGTAAAAAGCGTCTCTTCCGCAAAAGGCTTGGCCAGAAGCTGCATCCCCACCGGCAGGCCTGCCGCGGTAAAACCGCACGGAACAGAGATCGCCGGTATGCCGCTTAAGTTCGCCGAGATCGTATAGATATCCGAAAGATACATCTGTAAGGGATCCTCCATCTTCTCGCCGATGCCAAACGCGGGAGTCGGAGACGTCGGCGTCAGGATGCAATCGCAAACCTTGAAGGCCGCGTCAAAATCATTCTTGATCAGCGTGCGCACTTTAAGGGCGCGCAGGTAATACGCGTCGTAATAACCGTGCGAAAGGGAAAACGTCCCCAGGAGTATCCTTCGCTTCGCCTCTTCGCCGAATCCCTTTCCGCGCGTGTGCTTATACATCTCGATCATGGAATTGGCGGCGGAAGAAACCGGGGCCCGAAAACCATACTGCACGCCGTCAAAACGCGCGAGGTTTGAGCTTGCCTCGGCAGTGGCGATAATATAATAGACCGGGACCGCGTATTCCGTATGAGGCAGGGAGACTTCCTGAAACGAGCCTCCCAGGCTCTTGATTTTTGCTATCGCTTCTTGCAGGATAGACTTGACTTCCGGGTCAAGGCCGGCGACAAAATACTCGCTCGGTATGCCGACGGTCAAGCCTTTGATCCCTTTATCCAAAGCCGCGGTGTAATCCGGGACAGGCAGGTCCACGGAAGTTGAATCCTGGGGGTCAAAACCCGCTATTACCTTCATCGCCAACGCGCAATCGCGCACGTCTTTGGAAAGAGGCCCGATCTGATCAAGGCTTGAGGCAAAGGCAATAAGGCCGTACCGGGAAACCCTTCCGTAGGTAGGCTTAAGGCCCACGACTCCGCAAAAAGCAGCCGGCTGGCGGATCGACCCACCGGTGTCAGACCCGAGCGCTATGATCGCTTCATCCGCGGCTACCGATGCGGCTGAGCCGCCGGAGGAGCCGCCCGGGACCTTCTGCAGGTCCCAGGGGTTGTGCGTCGGGCCAAAACAGGAATTTTCAGTGGAAGAGCCGAAAGCGAACTCATCCATATTGGTCTTCTGAGTTATGATAGAGGCGCCTGCTGCTTTAAGCTTTTTGATGACAGTCGCGTCATACGGAGGCTTAAAGCCGGCAAGTATGCGGGAACAGCACTCGGTAAGGAAACCTTCGGTGCAGATGTTGTCTTTTATGGAAACCGGCACGCCTTCCAGGAGGCCTGCCGCAGGGGCATGCGCAGAGGAGGGGTCAACCGAGAGTCCCGTATCAGAACGCACATACGCGCAAACCTTGCCGTCAACCTGGCGCGCGCGTTCTGAAAGCTGGCTAACGATCTCATCAGGGCGCACCTGTCCGGCTTCCTGCAGCCGACGCAGTTCATGTGCGGTAAGGCCGAACACCTGCATTCTTTTTCTCTCCCTTATTCTATGACCTTGGGCACGGTAAAGCATCCCCCTTCACGGGAGGGGGCGTTTTCAAGGGCTTTTGATGCAGGCAGCGAGCCGGTATGCACATCATCCCGCAAGACGTTGTTAAGAGGAAGGATGTGGCTCGTGGGGGCGGTATCCTTGATATCTGCTTCATTGAGCTTGGCAATAAAGCCAAGGATGCC
>JAQTNB010000097.1 GCA_028714055.1 Candidatus Omnitrophota bacterium | reverse complement strand
CCCCTCCTTAATATCCAGGCAGGGGATGATCCTCTTTGCGAGCATTATTTTACCTTCTGGGTCAGGTATGCGCGCAAAAGATCCCAGGTCTTCTTGCCTACCTTGCCGTCGGCGCTGAGGCCGTTTTCACGCTGGAACGCGCGTATCGCTTCCCTTGTTTTTGCGCCCATTTTTCCGTCGACAGGGCCGGGATTATAGCCTGCGTTACGCAAAGCAAGCTGGATGTCCTTTACCTTTGGCCGGGACTTTGTCTCTCCCGCAGCTTTCAGGGCGGCAGAGTCTTTGGGGCTTTGCGCGTCAGTCAAGGCAAGGCGGAGTTCCGCGATCTCGCTGTCTTTTGCCTGCAGCTGGCTTTCCAAAACCGAGATCTGGTTCCTTAAGCCCTGCGTTTCAAGGTTCTTCCTTGAAGTGGTAGCACAACCCGAAAGTAAAAAAACGCACACCGTAAATACCCCGATGATACCGGCTGCTTTAAACATAACCGCTCCTCCTTTTTAAGCAAACTTCAAGGCTTCGGAAAGCGTAAACCTGCCTTCATAGAGAGCCTTGCCTACGATAACGCCGCTCAACCCCTTATTTTTCAGTAACGACAGCTTCCGGATGTCTTCAAGGGAAGAAACGCCGCCGGAAGCAATGACCTTGATCTTTGTCTGCGCGATAAGCTTCTTTATCTCCTGGATGCTGGGGCCGCGCAAAGTCCCGTCTTTGGTAATATCGGTAAAGATCACCTCTTTCTGGCCCATATCGATCAGGGTCTTAACGAAGTCTGCGACGCTTGTTTTGCCCGCGGCCGTTTTCTTCCAGCCCTTGGTCATGATCGAGCCGTTTTTAGCGTCGATACTGACGATAACGCCGTCCTTGAATTTCGCGCACGCGTTCTTTAGAAACGCGCGGTCCTCGATCGCCTTGGTCCCCAGGACAACGCGTTTGGCCCCCCACTGCAGAAGGTTTTTTATGGTTTTTAAGTCCCTGACCCCTCCACCGAACTCTACCGGAATGCCGGCCGCCTCGATTATTTTCTTTACCATCTCCAGGTTCCGGGGCGTGCCGGAGAATGCTCCGTCAAGGTCCACGACATGCAGAAGCTCTGCTCCCTGGCGCTGCCAGTGTTTGGCGGTCTTCTGAGGGTCGCGGGAATAAACCTTTTTATCATAGGCTCCCTGGGTCAACCTGACAACGCAGCCTCCCTGAATGTCTATCGCCGGGATGATCAGCATAGCGTGACGAAATTCTTCAGGATCCTCAGGCCCGTTGACTGGCTTTTTTCAGGATGGAATTGCACCCCGTAAACATTCTCCCTCCACACCACGGAAGTAAAATCAATGCCGTATTCGCAGGACGCCGCCCGCTCCTGTTTTTTGCGGTTATCAGGGTAATACGAATGGCAGAAATACACCCTGCTGCTTTCGGGGACACCTTCCAGTAACGGGCAATCCCGGCGTTCGATACGCAGTTCATTCCAGCCTATATGCGGTATCTTTACGCCTGTAGCCGGGTCAAACCTGCGCACCGCTCCCTCAAAGATCTTTAAACCTCTGACTCCCGGCGCCTCCTGGCTTTCCGAAAAGAATAACTGCATCCCCAGGCAGATGCCTAAAAGCGGCCTTTTATTCTTAACGTATGCCGACACAGCGGCTGGCAGTCCCTGCTTGGTAAGCTCCATCATGGCGTCGGAGAAAGCGCCTACGCCCGGAAGTACTGCCTTCTCGCAGGCAGCCAGCTCGTCCGGCTTTGTGGTTATCAGAGTTTGGGCCCCGAAATATTCCAGGGCTTTTTGCACGCTGTGGATATTGCCCATTCCATAATCAATGATCGCTATCATTTTTCCGGTCAATGATGTTTCGTATTGGGTGAAATCAATCTATGATCCCCTTAGTAGAAGGGACCCCTTTTCTTCGCGGGTCGATCTGGGTCGCCTGGTCCAAGGCAATGCCAAGGGCCTTAAAGACAGGCTCAAGGTTCGTATGAAGGTCTGCGTTTTTGCTTACCACCTGGATATTCAGATTTATGCCTATTTTTTTAGCCAGCCCTTCGAAAAAATGATTTGCATATACAAACGAATAACCATCCTGGCTCTTGGCTTCCATCCGGGGGGATATGCCCCGCACTTTATCAAAAAAACCCCTGCCGCTGATATCCACTACCACGCTGGCCACGACGTCTTCCATAGGGACGGATGAAGAGCCGAACCTGCGGATGCTCTTTTTGTCCCCAAGCGCTTTTTTGAAAGCCTCGCCCAAAACGATCCCTACGTCTTCATTGGTATGGTGGATATCGACCTTCAGGTCTCCTTTTGCCTTGATCTCCAGATCGAATAACCCGTGAAAACTGAAAAGCTCAAGCATATGGTCCAGGAGCCCGATCCCGGTGTCTATTTTCGCCTTCCCGCTTCCGTCGACGTTAAGCTTGACGGTTATATCGGTCTCGCTGGTCTTCCTTTTTACGCTTGCGGTCCTTTTTTTCATCTCTTCTCCTACGGGGTAAACCGTGCTTTTACCGAATCCAGGTGGTCTTTTAACCCTTCTATCCCGGCGACTTTTTCCAACGGCTCCCTGATCTTCTCAAGCGCCTTTTTGGAATAGCTGATGATATGGCTGCTTTTGACAAAATCCATGACGGAAAGCCCGGAGAAAAACCGCGCTGTCCCGGCAGTAGGAAGCACGTGGCTCGGGCCGGCCACATAATCCCCGACCGCGGCAGGGCTATAGGGCCCTAAAAATACGGCTCCGGCGTTCCTGATGCTTTTAAGGACCCGCTGCGGGTTATTCACCAGTATCTCCAGGTGTTCCGGAGCGATCCTGTTGGCGATCTCCGCCGCCTGGGCGAGGTTCTTAGCCAGGATAATGTGTCCGTTAACGCCCATGAGCTGCTGTTTTACTTCTTGAGCCAAAGATTTGGAATTGGTGATCAGTATGGCAAGGCCTTTCGCGTGTTCTGCCTGCGCCTTAAGGTCCGCAACGATGAATTTCGGGTCGCTATGGCGGTTGGCGATGATCACCAGCTCCGTAGGCCCGGCAATCATATCGATATCCACCATGCCGAAAAGCTGGCGCTTTGCTTCGCTGACATAGACGTTCCCCGGCCCGACGATCTTATCCACGTTGGGGATGGTCTTTGTGCCGTATGCCAGGGCTGCGATCCCCTGCGCCCCTCCTGCCCGGTAGACCTCATCCACCTTCAGCAGGTCTGCCACCACCAGGATATGGGGATTAATATGGCCGTGGATATCGGGAGGGCTGATCAAGACGATCTTCTTCACCCCGGCGATGCGCGCCGGAAGCACCGTCATGTAAACCGTCGAGACCAGGGGTGCCGTCCCTGCCGGGATATAGATGCCGACCTTCTCCAGGGGGGTGTAATTTTCTCCCAGCACCACGCCGTCGCCGTCTTTAAGCCTCCAGGATTTTTTGATCGTCTTGCGGTAAAACCTCTCCACGTTATTGATGATCACCTTGAGCGTGGAAACAAAATTCGGACTGATGTTCTGATAGGCGCCGCTGATCTCTATCTCGGAGACCCTTAATTGGCGCGTGGAAAACTTGACCCCGTCGAATTTTTTCGTGTATTTCAACAGCGCTTCGTCGCCGAACTGGCGCACGTCTTCGATGATGCGCCTGACCACCTCTTCCACCCGCCGGGATTTTATGAACCTGCGGGCGTAGATCCTTTCGAGCTTTTTGCTGGGAAAACGTATGATCTTCACGTGCCGCTCCCTGCTATCGCGTCTTTGAGCAGGCGGAAGGCCTCAGGAAAACCCGAGGGGTTAGTCCCGCCTGCCTGGGCAAAATCTTTCCTGCCGCCTCCGCTTCCCCCGATACTCGCGGCTACTTTACGGATCAGCCCGGCGGCGTCCAAACCTTTTTGAACAAGGTCGTCAGTGATGCCGATGACCAAAAGCGCCCTGCCTTCGCATGTCGAGCCGAAAGCAATCACCCCGGAGGATACCTCCTGTTTTTTCTTATCAACTTCTCTGCGTAATGAGTCCATGTCTAACTCTATCGTTTTGGGATTACTGGTCAGGTCGACTGGCCCGACTTTAGCCTCGAGAGTCAAAACCTCGGGGGTAATAACAACGCTCTTGCTTTTTAAGGAAGCAACCTCTTTCTCCAAGGCCTTGATCCGCGAAGTCTTTGCCTGCGCTTCATTGGCCGCCTTCTCTTGCGGAGCGCCTAAAATCGAGGCGACTTCGGCAAGGGTATCGGTATCCTTCTTGGCCAGCTTATAAGCGGCAAAACCGGTGACCGCCTCTATCCTTCGTATGCCGCTTGCCACAGACCCTTCCCGCACGATACGGAATGATCCGATCTGGCCGGTTGAGCTCAGGTGTGTGCCCCCGCAAAATTCCTTGGAGATATCGCCGGCGGAAACCACGCGCACCTTATCGGCGTACTTCTCCCCGAAAAACGCCAGCGCCCCGGATTTTTTTGCCTGGGCCGTAGTCATCTCTTTGGTGTTCAGGGGGATATCGGCAAGCACCCGGGCATTTACTTCTTCTTCGACCCGGTCAAGCTCTTCTTTGTCCAAGCCCTTAAAATGCGTAAAATCGAAACGCAGGCGCCCTTCCTCCACAAGCGAACCCTGCTGCCTTACATGCGCACCCAGGACCTTGCGTAAGGCCGCTTGCAGAAGATGGGTTGCCGTATGGTTGCGCGCTATCGAAAGGCGGCGGGGAAGGTCGATCGAACAGAGCAGCTCATCGCCCGCCTTAAAGCTTCCCTCTTTCACCTTGCCGTGATGCAGGATGAGCGTGTCCTGTTTTTGGGAATCTTCAACGCAAAAAATGCTTTTGCCTTTTTTTAACTCCCCCGTATCTCCGACCTGGCCGCCGGATTCGGGGTAGAAAACCGTACTGTCCAGGATGATGCGCACTTCATCTCCTTTGACGGCCTTCTTGACCGGCGAATCCCCTTTGATCACCGCCAGCACCTTCGCTTTTACCTGGGTTTTCGTATATCCTAAAAATCTGGTCTTTTTGACTTTCAGGCGCAAGTCTTTGAAGTTGAAAACGTCCCCCTTCATCGAGCTCTGCGCCTTGGAACGTGTCTTTTGCCGCTTGAGGTCTTCTTCAAATACGTCCTGCGAAAAGGCCATCCCCTTTTTCTTAAGCCAATCCCTGGTCAGTTCGATCGGTATCCCGTACGTATCATAAAGCTCAAACGCCTTATGCGCGGTCCCGACGGAGTCGCTCTGGATGAACCCTGCCTCCTGGAAAAGCCTCTCGCTTGAATCAAGCGTAGCCGCAAAGTTCTTTTCTTCCGCCAGGATGATCTGCGCAATATTTTCTTTACGCTCGTTTAATTCGGGGTATGCGCCCTGCATGGTCCGCGAAACAACGGGGACCAATGTATACAAGAAAGGCTTGCCTATGCCCATCTGCCTCAGATTAAGGATGCTTTTGCGTATCACCTTCCTGATCACGTAGCCCCGCGCTTCGTTTGAAGGCATAACACCGTCATAAATGGCAAAGACTGCCGCGCGCACATGGTCGCAGA
>JAQTNB010000096.1 GCA_028714055.1 Candidatus Omnitrophota bacterium | reverse complement strand
CGGCCTTTGCCTGCTCGATAGCCTGAAACTCCCCGGAGATACGCTTGCGGCGATCCTGCAGTATGGCAAGGATAGGCTTCCAGGCAAAGGCGCGCAGAAGAATAAGCAGCACAAGGAAACTTGCCATCTGCACGATAAGCTCAACGGGATTTATTAGCTTTAACAGCTCCATGACGTTTTATTTATTGTAATTTTCCTGCCAAGCTGAAAGCAAAGACAAGCGCATAGATCGTGATCGCCTCGATCAGTGCGCTGCCGATGACCATAGTCAGCAGAATCTTGCCTGCCGCTTCCGGCTGCCTGCCGGTGGCATCCATTGCCGCGGCAACTGCCCGGCCAAGCGCAAAGGCTGAGGCAACGGCGGCTATGCCGACTGTCAACGGCAACCCAATAGCGAGTGCAACCCTATAATCCATGTGTAACCTCCTTTTTTTCTTCGTCCTGCCCGTGCAT
The DNA here is from genome assembly GCA_028714055.1 of Candidatus Omnitrophota bacterium. GTDB lineage: Bacteria > Omnitrophota > Gorgyraeia > Gygaellales > Profunditerraquicolaceae > JAQTNB01. Next base: position 5,108 of record JAQTNB010000096.1, on the reverse strand, counting down.
AACAAGGGCAAAATAAACCGTGGTTAATAAACAAAAAACCAGTGATTGTACGACTGCCGCGATAAGCGCCAAGAGTAAGCTAAAGACAAAAAGCGGCAGCCCTTGCATCCCGAATCGGCTCAAGATCGACAGAAGCAGGTCATCACCCCAGATATTGCTGCGCAAACGAAGCGAGAGCGTGATCGGCCGCACCACTTCCGAGATCAGATGTAAAAACAGCAAAAAGACCGGAAGGATCAAGGTCAGGCGCATTGCTCCGCGCGGCTTTCCCATCATATGGTCAAAGTAGCCTAAAAAACCCAGTTCCCGGAAAGCGGTATACTGTAGGTAGAAAAATACGCATAAGGACAGGGCAAGCGTCGTGGATAGGTCTGCCGTGGGAGATTTCAGAAGGGGAACAAGCCCCATAAGGTTCATCACCAAAATATAAAGAAAAAGCGTGCCGATAAAGGGAGTAAACCTTCTTCCTTTTTCTCCAAGGACTCCGGCTACAAAATCATCGATCCCGCCGACAATGAACTCTACGCACCCCTGGAGCTTACCCGGGATGACCGCCCTTTTCCTTCCTGCCACCCAGAAGATACCGATAAGGAAAAGCGCGGCCATACCGGCATAGATAATAGTTTCCCAGCGCAGAAGCAAGATACGTAAGGGCTCATACGCTATGCGCTCGGCAAGAAGAGTTATAATATCGGGTAATTCGGCTTGTTCCATAAAAGTAAAAAGCGTTCCTTCAGGAACGCCAGCGATCGCTGAACATGTAACTTCTTGCAAATATACAAGTAAAAAAAACAGGATATTGGTAACGGTCTGCCAATGTCTGTTTACTGTGTTTATGGCTATATATTATATTCCGATTTTTCAGCTTAGCAATTTATTTTCTTATGCAACTCTTACGCGTGCCCTTTGCCGGATGAACAAACTAAAACGCCAGATACCCCTGGGCTTTTCTAAACAGCTTGCTCTGTTTCCCTAAATCCTCAAGAGAGCGTATCTTTATCCTGTTCTGCCGCAGGGCGAGTATCCGCGAAACCATGACCTCGCCGAACCCCGGGACCCGCAGCAGGCGGCGCGCATCGTCTTTATTGACGTTAACGGGGAAAAATTCCGGGTGCGTCCTTGCCCACATCTCCTTGGGGTCAGACGCAAGAGAAAGGTTGCCTCCGGCTTCAAGCGGGATCTCGTCTGCGGAAAAGCCATATTTCCTGATCAGCCAGTCCGCCTGGTAAAGCCGGTGCTCGCGCGCCAAAAGGTCGCCGTTGCTCAACCGGGAATGTTCTCCGGGAAGCATTGCCGCGCCTGCGCCGCGCTGGTATGCGCTAAAGTATATGCGGTTTAAGCCCAATTCCCGGTATAATCTCCAAGAATAACCGATGATCTCTTTGTCTGTTTCATCCGAGGCGCCGACAACGAACTGCGTGGTATGTTTAACCCCCTGGTATAGAGAACCCCGCGAAGTCAGACGGCTGATCAACTGGATCGGCCGGATGATATCACGGCCGTAAACCTTCGTAGTGCTCAAGCGCCTAAAATGCTCTTCGCCGGCTGTCTCGAGATTAAGCGATACGGCACTGGCAAGGCTCAAAGTCTGGCGTATTGCCGCTTCAGAGGCGCCCGGGATGATCTTAAGATGCAGGTATCCTCTAAACGCCGACCTGCGCAGGATACGGGCGGTTCGGTTGATGCGTTCCATGGTAGTGTCCGGATCTCCCATTACACCGCTGCTCAGGAAAAGGCCGCTGACTTTGCGGCTGCGGTAATAGGAAAGGAACGTCCGGGCTAATTCTTCGGGGGTGAGGCTGCAGCGTTGCGGATCCGAAGCTGCCCTCAGCGGGCAATACGCGCAGTCATTGACGCAGGCATTGGAAAGAAGGGTTTTAAAAAGGAACGTCGTACCCCCCTGCGGAAGTGTAACCGGGTAGATCCATTTGTTTTCCTTGGAGCGACGACGGTGCTCATCCTGGCTTGTACCGCAGGCACACGCCAGGTCATACTGCGAATCGCGGGAAAGGATATTAAGCTTTTCGAGCGTATCGGGGGATTTTTTGATCAATAACGGCATACGTACCTCCGCCGTTCAAACTAAACGCAACTGCTTAAAAAAAACACACAACGACTGCATAATCTGCTGCGCGCAGCACGCGCTTTTTTACCGTTTTGCTTTTTCCGTCATGTATTTTGTATAAATAAACGAAACCCCCAGGAACAAAACTCCCACGATGATAAAACTGATGATTTTATAGATTATCGCCAGTCCGGCAAGGTCGACAAAAACCACACGCGCCAGGGTAATCCCAAAGATAATGAACCCGCCATGACGGAAAACTTTCTCGGCAAGCAAGAAACCCAGGACAAAAAGAACAACCCCTGCTATACCTAAAGAAACGGAAACCCAGATATCTTCGACATACTTAAAGATAACCGCGACCATGAGAAACGAGCTGAAATAAAAAAGCAGGTTTGCCAGGGGCTTTTCTGCCTGCCTAAGCAGGGATCTCCTGTCAAGGGTACGGTAGATAGAATACATCGCATAGGCACACGCAAGCTTTGCGATGATCAATGCCCACTGGAACAGCCTGCCGAACCCCTGATAGGTATCAATGGCAAGGAACCGCACGGCAACCAAAACCAGGACTAACAATGAATATGCGCGTATATGTGCATCTGAAATCTTAGCCCCCCACAACAACGCAGCAATCGCGATGATGGCGAGGCTCAGTGTAATCCAGACCTGCTGCACATAGACTACAACCGCAAAGACCAGCAGCGATTCTGCGGCAAAAAACAGGAATTTGCTAACCAGCTTTTCGGGCTCCGGGATCAGCGCTTTACGGTTAAGCCTCCGGTAGAGCGCATACTCCGTAAAAGCGCAGGCTATCGGGCCATAGACAAGCAAGAGCTGCTGCATTTCGCTGACATGCCTTAAATTCCCGTAAAAACAGAAACGCATGCCGGCCGCCACCAGGACTGCCAGGGCACACGCGCGGATATACTTATCAAGGAAAAGTGCCCCCAGGGCAAATACCGCCAGCGATTCCAGAGAAAATCCTAAAGTCAACCAGGGGGGCCTGACGGTTTTAGCGACAAATATCGTAAGGTAAGTTACGGCAAAAACCGAATAGGCATTCTGCAGGATTTTATCCGGTATTGCGCTGTCTTTTTTGCGGTAAAGGCAAAAGCAGGCTGCGGATGAGAAAAAACCCAAAGAAGAAAGAAATGCCTTCCAGCTTACCGTAAAGGAAAAAAGCTGCACGTTCTGCGTAAAACCCCAGTATCCGAGCGTGAATTTTGCAAACAAAAGAAGCGAAACCGCAAAAGCAAGATACCGGTAAACTTTTCGCTCAAAGATAAAGCCGATCAGCAGTAAAAACGGCACTTCGATAAACCAGGCCACAATCGCATGATACGGCAGGAATTTCAACGGGATAGAAAGTGTCAACAAAGAAACCCCGATGATGATATCGGATGTAAAGAGCGTGTTTCTCTTCAACAGCTCCATGGCAGCCGCCAGGAACAGGTATACCAGGCCCAGGCCGAGAACTACGGTAAATTTATGCTGAGGATAGAGAATGTGGAACTTCGGATAGACCATGAAGAAAAAAAGGAGAAAATTAGTGAAGTTCGCCGCTGCGAGTTTCTTATAGAGAGAGCCGGCCTGGTTTTCTTTTATCAGGTGCGTGGCTGCGCTGAACAAGCCCCAATAGAGCAAAAGAAAACCCGAATGAAAGAAGAAGTATACGCTCTCGACATTCCACTGCCCTACCGGGACCCGGGAAAAATAAATCTGTTTCATCACCCAGGCAAAATGCGTCAGGTATGTCAGGATAATCCCCAAGAAGATAAAGCGTATCCACTGCATCTTATATACCAGAACCAACGCCGCAGCCGCCAGGATCCCGGCACTGACCAGGGTAAAATATTCCACATTTCCCAGCACCGAAGTAACGTACCCGACAAAAAGGGCTATGGCTGTCAGGGCTTGCGACTTGTAGCGCAATGAATACGCGATAATCCCGAAGGCGACGACCCCTAAAAGCAACAGATCCAAGAGCCGGTTATTGATGACCCGGGAGGCTTCAAAATGGTGCATAGCATACGTTGTGAAATACGCAATCGCCCAAGCTCCCCCCAAAAGTACCCTGCCGTAATTGGTAAACCTTTCTCTTTTTTCCAGGCGAATGCCGGCAATAAACATCGCTACCGCTATCAGGTATCCGAACAGTATCTTTGCCAACGGGCCAAAATAGGCGAACGTATAGGTGAGCAAAAACGCGATACCAAGGGAAAAAACAACTACCCCGATCTTATTCAACCAGAATTTCCCCAGGCTCATTTCTATATCTTCCCTGGAAGATTGAGGTTTTTCTGCCGCGATAACGGCCGATACAGCTGGCTCCCTTGGCTGTCGCATAGGGGAGATTTCTTCTGCGGCAGAAGCTTCAGGCGCAGGAGCTTCCGCAGCCTCTTGCCCTAAAGCGCTTATTTTTATCTCCAGATTATTGAGGCGGGTATTAAGCGCGCTGAACTGTTTTTTGATCTCCTCGAACTCGCCCCTGATCGAACCCAGGGAGTCTTTTTTGTATTGTGCAGGCAGATTGTGCTCTCTCGATTCATTTTTCACAGAAAGCAGCGCCAGTATCAAGGCAAGTGGCCCGAAGAACAAGCCCAAAATGAACCACCCTGCGATGCTGCGTCTTTTATGCGCGGCAATAAATATAACTGCCAAAACACTCATTGCCCAAAAAAATAGGAACATCTTCCGCCTCCCCCTCTTTTTTAAGCAACAAAACCCTCTCTAATAGATACCGTGCCGCATACCTCATATGCCATATTATACCATTTGGCAGCCAACCCGGTAAATATATGTATATCGCTCTAAGTTATACGGGAGTGAACACTCAGGGCGCTTTAGAGGTATTTGACAACTACGTCTAACGGCCGCTTGCTGGGGCCGCTGCCCGTCCTGGCCGCATACCCAAGGGGAATAACCGCCATAAATTCACCCTCCGGCTCTCCGATAAAACGTAAAACCTCTTTCTTAATAAGCACCAGGACCCCCAGCCACACTGCGGCAAGGCCAAGGGACGTGGCGGCGATCAGGAGGTTTT
>JAQTNB010000095.1 GCA_028714055.1 Candidatus Omnitrophota bacterium | reverse complement strand
GGGATACACCCCTCTTTTGTAAGCAATGGTCATGATCTTTTTGGCTGTCTGCTTTTTGACAGCCATGTCGGCGCTGTTGATCACCTCAAAGACGAATTTTTCGATGTCGATCGGCCTTCTTCCCATAAACTATTCCCCCTTCTCTACGTGAGTATCTTTACCAGGTTATACAGACTCTCTGCTTTAAATTCTTTTTTGGCCGTGGCGTACTCAAGGTCCACGATATTAAGCGTATCCGAAATAATCCCTACCGCCTTGCCGGATTCACCCCGCAGCAGGAGCTCCACCGCTTCCTCTCCCATCTTGCTTGCCAGGATCCTGTCCCGCGCCGTGGGTGATCCGCCGCGCTGGACATGCCCCAGCACGACGACGCGCGTCTCAAGGCTGGTCAGTGAAGTAATGCGCGTCGCGAGGTCTTCCGCTTTACCCGCGCCTTCGGCAACGACGATGATCCAGCTGATCTTTCCGCGCAGGTTTCCTTCGACGATCTCATGGCACATGGCGGAAAAATCATACTTGAGTTCCGGCAGAATGACCTCTTCGGTCCCTCCTGCCACGGCGACCTGCAACGCAATATAGCCGCTTTCCCTGCCCATCACCTCCACGACAAAGATGCGCTCCATGGAAGTGGCGGTATCGCGTATCTTATCGATCGCGTCAAGCGCCACGTTGACGGCGGTATCCGCCCCGATCGTCGCGTCGGTCCCGGCGACATCGTTATCGATCGTCCCGGGTATCCCGATACAGGGGATGTGCCATTTTTTGCTGAGCTCGATCCCGCCGCGGTACGTCCCGTCCCCGCCGATGAGCACCAGACCTTCGATCTTGTTTTTCTTTATCACCTCGGCTGCCCGTGCCTGGCCTTCCCGGGTGTGGAATTCCGGGCAGCGCGCGGTCTTCAGGATCGTGCCTCCGCGGCTGATGATATTTGATACGGAGCGGTGGTCGAGGAGTTTCATCTCCTCGTTGATAAGCCCGGCGTAACCACGGAATATGCCCATCACCTCGACCTTGCGGTGCAAGGCGGTGCGCACCACCGAACGGATAGCGGCGTTCATGCCGGAGGCATCGCCTCCGGAAGTGAGCACTCCGATACGGCTCATCATCGCTTATGTCCCTATCTCCCAGCTGGCAAGATACTTTTTCTGTTCGGGGGTCAGCGAGTCTATTTTGATCCCCATGGAATCAAGCTTCAGGGCCGCGATCCGCGCGTCGATCGGCAGGGGAACGCGGTAAACATCTTTCTTGAGCTTCCGGTAGTTCTTGGCGATATACTCGGCACTGAGCGCCTGGTTGGCAAAAGACATGTCCATAACCTGCGCCGGATGGCCTTCGGCGGCCGCGAGGTTTATGAGCCTGCCTTCTCCCAAAAGGTATATCCTGCGGTTGTCGCGCAGCGTATATTCATACACGAAATCGCGGATCAGCCTTTTTTTCTTGCTGAGCTTCTCCAGCGCCGGGATATCTATCTCGACATTAAAATGCCCGGCGTTTGAAATGATCGCGCCGTCCTTCATCACCATGAAATGCTCTTTACGGATGACGCTGGTGTCGCCGGTGGTGGTCACGAAGACATCGCCGCGGCGGCTTGCTTCTTTGACCGTCATGACCTCGAATCCGTCCATTGCCGCTTCCAGCGCCCGCAAGGGATCGACCTCTACCACGATCACTTTGGCAGCCATTCCTTTGGCGCGCATGGCGACCCCTTTGCCGCACCAGCCGTAACCGCAGACCACGACGTGTGAGCCTGCCAGCAGCTTATTGGTGGCGCGGATGACGCCGTCGATAGTGGACTGGCCCGTCCCGTAACGGTTATCAAACAGGTGTTTTGTCTGGGCATCGTTGACGGCGATGATCGGATAACGCAGCTTGCCCGTTTTGGCCAGCGCCCGCAGGCGGATGACCCCGGTCGTCGTCTCTTCCGTGCCGCCGATGATGTTGGCGTGCTCGGAAAAACCGCGCTGATGGATCATGCTCACCAGGTCTGCGCCGTCATCCATGGTGATGTCCGGCTTGACCGCCAGGACAGCCTTCAGATGCTTATAATAGGTGGGCGTGTTTTCGCCTTTGATGGAAAACACGGGGATCTTCAGGTCTTTGACCAGGGCAGCGGCAACATCATCCTGGGTTGAAAGCGGGTTGGAAGCGCACAGACAAACATCGGCGCCTCCGGCCTTTAACACCTCCATCAGGACCGCGGTCTCCGTTGTCACGTGCAGGCAGCAGGAGGCCTTCAGGCCCTTCAGGGGTTTTTCCTGTTTGAAACGCTTTGCCACCAGCCCCAGGACAGGCATATTGTTACGCGCCCATTCGATCCTTAAAGCGCCCTTTTTGGCTGACGAAATATCCTTGATGTCATACTTCATTATGTTTTTCTCCTTATATTACATCCGCGCAGCCTGTTTTTTAAGCGCCGCCGCTTTGTCCGTGGCCTCCCAGGTAAATTCCGCTTCCGTCCTGCCGAAATGGCCGTAGCAGGCGGTCTTGGTGTATATGGGCCTCAGGAGCGCCAGTGACTTGATCATCCCGCGGGGGGTAAGATCAAAATTGCTCCTGATGAGCTTGATAAACTGGGCTTCGCTGAGCTTTCCCGTGCCGGCAGTTTCAACCATGATCGCCAGCGGTTCTGCCTGGCCGATGACATACGCCAGGTGCAGCAGGCATTTGTCCGCAAGGCCTGCGGCAACGATATTCTTGGCTACATAGCGTGCCATATATGCCGCCGAGCGGTCAACCTTGGTGGGGTCTTTCCCTGAAAACGCCCCCCCTCCCGGTGCAGCCACGCCGCCATAGGTATCCACCACGATCTTACGCCCGGTCATGCCGGTGTCGGACTGGGGGCCGCCGATGACAAACTTACCCGTTTCATTGACATAATACTTGGTGTCTTTATCCAGGTATTCCTTTAATATAGGCCGCGCGATCACGTCGATCAGCTCCTGCCGGGCCTTTTTGGTGATCTTTTCCTTTGTCGCATCCAGGATATCGTCCGTATGCTGACAGGCCAGAACGCAGGAGTCCACCCGCACCGGATGGCCGTCATGGTACTCGACGCTCACCTGGGACTTACAATCGGGCCCCAGGTATTTGAGGGTACCCTGCCTGCGCACGTCTGCCATGCGCTTGACAAGTTTGTGCGCGAGCATGATCGGCAGCGGCATTAATTCCGGCGTTTCCTTGCAGGCATAGCCGACCATAAAACCCTGGTCCCCCGCGCCGCCGGTATTGACGCCCTGGGCGATATCCGGAGACTGGCTGTGGATCGTATTGATCACCGCGCAGGTATGGTAATCAAAACCGTATTTCTGATGGGTATAACCTATCTGTTTGAGGACATTGCGCGTGAGGTTATGGACATCGACAAAGCCGGTCGTGGTGATCTCGCCGCCGACGATCAGGAGCCCCATGGTAACGTATGTTTCGCAGGCGACCCTGCCATACGGGTCTTGTCTTAAGACTTCATCCAATACCGCATCCGAGATCTGGTCGCACACTTTATCCGGATGCCCTTCCCCCACCGATTCAGAAGTGAAAAAATGCTTACGCACTGCCATAGCTTCCTCCCTTTTTGTTGTTTGGCTTTGTTATTTGACGAACGATGTTTGTGCTTTCCGGTAAAATTCATGGTCGCCGATGTCATACCAGCGGCCCCCGAAAACAAAGGCATACACCGTAACCTTTTTCCTGAGCCAATCTATGTATAAACCGGTCGCGTCGCGCCTGGTATCCTTGGCGCGCATGTACTCTTTAATAAGCCTCAATTTCTGAGCCGGAAAGTAGTACAAACACATGGCAACCAGCCTTGATGTGGGTTTTGCGGGCTTTTCCTGAAAATCGGTCACCCGGTGGCGCGCATCGGTTTTGAGCACCCCGTAATGGCGGGCATCGCTGAGCCTCCCGATATCATACGCCCCGATGACCGGGCTTTTCTTCTTTGACCTGGCAAAAGCAAGAAACGCCTCCAGGTCGCCGTCGAAGATATTATCCCCCCCGATGACCAGTACGTCGCAGGCGAGGCGCCTTTTGGTGATCGCGAAATCCGCGTCCCCGATCGCCCCCAGCCTGTCGGCATTGCTGCAGGTCAGGTCGTTGACGACCCGGATCTTTTTTTTCTGCGGATGGCGGCGCTGCCAGGCCTGGAAACGCCGGAAAAATTTATTATTACTGACGACCAGGATCTCATCAAGGCCGTCGAGGCCCTGGAGCTTATCGATGATATAATCTATGATCGGCCGGCGCTTTACCTTCAGCAGCGGTTTGGGGTACATTTTCGTCAGGGGGTAGAGCCTCGTAGCATACCCCGCCGCAAGTATCACTGCCTTCATAACACCCTCGTCATCTTACGCCCTGGCAAGCTCGCTTTTTAAAAACGTGATCCGGTCCACCGGCGACGGGTCAACGCCATACAGCATGCTCAGGTAAAACGACGCGAAATCGCCGATATAGGTCAGGGAGAGGATCCTGCTGAGCAGCCCCTCGCCCCGCGACCAGACATCGACGACGCGCACGCCATCCCGGCGGATGATGTCTGCGCTGACATCCATCCTCTTTGCCACGCGGGGATGCATCTTATTATCCCGCAGCATTACCACGCAAAACTGCTGAAGGGCCTTGCCGGGATTCTGCCACCCCACGATCTCATTATGGGTGGCTTCCGGAAACAGGCCGCTGAAAGCCAAGGCCTTGGCATTTTCGTTCAACTGGCAGCGCAGGCGCGTTGCCGCAACGTCAAAATGCATGGAGGCGGCATACACCAGCGGCAGCCTTCCTTTTATATTCGCAGCCAGCGTTTTGGCGGCATTATCCTTCAGCGCGATCCGGGGAGCAAGGCTCTTGTCCCGCAACTCCGTCATCACCCCGATTGCCTGGCGGATGTCCGCATCGATTTGGCCGATCAAACCCAGGCGGCTGAGGAGCACCAACGGTATGATCCCCATATACCCGAAAGCACTGCGCGGCGGGATACCGGGCGGGATCAGCACAAAGGTATTCTCCTCTTTGCGGCTCAACACCTGTAACAAGCCGCCCGAAGAGATGCAAATAACGCAGGCCCCCCGCTGGCGCGCGATCTTATAGGCGCTCAGGGTCTCCTCGGTATCGCCGGAATAACTGGCGATAAAAACAAGGCTGTGCGTATCCACGCAGGCAGGCAATTCATACTCACGGTAGACGCAGACCGGCACGGTGATGTCAAAATAGAGGAACGAGCGCGCCAGGTCCGCCCCGATCCCCGAGCCGCCCATCCCCGCGAAAACAACCTTATTAAAATCGCGCTTGTCAAAAAGTATCTGCGCCTTGCAGGCAAGGTCGAGCGCTGCCGCGCACTGTCCGGGAAAATCCATCAACGTATCCAGCAGGCGCGACTTATCCAGCTTTTTTATGCACGAGAGGCTCAAGGATTTTGTATTCATGCAAGATATAAAAGGCCCGGTGCCGGTTACGGTCAGCCTTGCCGGTCAAGTATCTCCCTGACCTTTGCCTGGCTGAATTCTTCCACTTCCTTGCCTGTTGCCAACCGTAATGCCTGCTGGCTGATATTCCTGGCCTCTTCCATAGAAACGGCGC
>JAQTNB010000094.1 GCA_028714055.1 Candidatus Omnitrophota bacterium | reverse complement strand
CGGCAATGTAGAAAGGGATCTTATGAAAATTACTCAGCACCGCCAGGCTGTATGTCCCGATCTTGTTTGCCGCGTCGCCGTTTGAGGCGATGCGGTCTGCGCCGGCAATGACCGCGTCGATCTTTCCCTGGCGCATCAGGGTTGCCGCCATATTATCGCAGATCAGCGTAACGTCCAGCCCCTGCCTTTGTAACTCCCAGGCAGTCAGGCGCGCCCCCTGCAAAAGCGGGCGCGTCTCGCAGGCATAGACCTTGATCTTTTTTCCTTTCTTTTTGGCGGCATAGATAACGCCCAGGGCCGTGCCGCAGCCGACAGTGGCGAGCATCCCGGCGTTGCAGACGGTCAGGACCGTATCCCCGCTTTTAAGCAGACGCTGGCCAAACCCGGCGATATTCTCGCAGAAACGCCTGTCCTCTTCCATAATGTTTTGCGCCTCCCGCAACAGAAGACCCTTTATCCTTGAAACAGGCAGGCCCTTGTTTGCGGCGGCGGCCTTTGCGATACGCTCCAGGCCGTAAAAAAGGTTGCGGGCGGTCGGCCGGGAAGAAGCGATATAGGCAAGCGCCTTTTTGAGCTGCCGGCTGAATTCCGCGTAATTTCTTGCCCGGGAATCCTTTACCGCAAGATAGGCGCCCAGCGCCGCGGCAGCTCCCAGCGCCGGCGCTCCGCGGACCTTAAGCTCCTTGATCGCCTGCCAGAGCACGCGCACATCCCCGATGCGCAGCAGCAGGAGCTTGGCGGGAAGTTCTGTCTGGTCGATAATGACCACGCGGTTGCCCTGCCAGGAGATACTGCGTAATTCAGCCTTTCTTTGCATGGTTGTCCCTTTCATCGGAAAGCAGCTTTTCTATCGTGCGCATCTGCTGTTTAATGTTCTTTCTTATCCCCCGGCAGGAGCCGGGTTTCAGGAGCTTAAGGACTTTTTTGTATGCCCGGAGCGCTCCCGCCAGGTCCCCCAGGTTCAACAGGGCGTCAGCAAGGTTATCATACGTCACTGCCCTGCCGGGTTCAAGCTCAAGCGTCTTTTCAAAACATGCAAGCGCCTGCGTATGCCTGCCGATATTGTTCAGGAACCAGCCCTTGTTATGGTAGACCGTCGCGTAATCCGGCTCGGCCTCTATCCCCTTATCGAAATACTCCAGCGCCCCCTCCAGGACCCCCAGCTCAACCATGCAGAGCGCCCGGTCGTTATAGGCTGCTCCGTCAAAAGGGTTGTGCCTGATGGCGGCATCAAAATGCTCGATAGCATACGAGTAGCGGCCGCGGACGATCTCCACCTGGCCTCGGAAATACTCTTCTTCTCCGACAAGGCGGGCTTTGATCGACCGGCGCAAACCTTCTTTGGCAAGGCGCAAGGCGTCTTTTTTGGTACCGTAGGTAATGGCGTCATCAAGCTTCTTGCGTAAAACGGGAAACGCGCCGTGTTTGCCCATCCTATAACCCCATTATATACGCAAGCATACTACTCTTCAACTGAATCGCGGCGGCAGGGCATGATTCCTGGCAGCAAAAACAGGCGATACAGCGCCGGTAATCGATTACGATCTTCCCTTGTTTCACGCTGACAGCCTTATTCGGACAGACCTGCACACAGGCAAGGCAATGAATGCATTTTTTCTCAACCACGCGCGGATAATGCTTAACAAAATGCTTGATGACCTTGATCAGCGGCATAGGTAATCTCTTGATCAACGCAGCCCGGGGCAGCTTAAAACGTTTGCCGATGACCTTCTCCAGCGGCTCTCCTGCTATCGCGATCCTGTCTATATGAGATTCACCCAAGGCCCTTGCCGCCGCCTCTTTGGTAGTCGGCACATCCAACGGTTCTATACCCATGATCTTAGCCAGGATGCTGTCAAGGGCAACGCAATCCTTGCCCGCAAGGATGATCCCGGCATGGCGCGGCGTTCCGGCGGCACCCGGCCCGTCACCCTCCATGGCCATGATCCCGTCGATCACCGTAAGGGATGGCCTTGCCTCTTCATAGATGTCCACCACGATCTTTGTAAAATCCTCAAGCTTAAAGTGCTTAAGGTGTATTTCGGTCTTAAATGTCCCGGTGACCAGCCCAAAGAGGTTCTTGATCCCCGCGGTAAGGGTGGTAAGTTCGTGCGTCTTGAACTTAGGCACGGAAATAAAGTGATCGCAGGTGTCAAGCCAGGAGGTGAGAGGAAATTTTCCCCGCCATCTCCTTTTGTCAAATTTGACCAGCTCAATGCCCTCAGAACGCGCGACCTCTTTCATCCCGGATTTTTCATATACCTCTTCCTCTATGTTTTCTTTTCTTCCCAGGAGGTTTGGCCCGTCACCGAGGTATATGCGGCAGTCTATCTCCTTTAAAAGGCGTATCACCCCGCGCACGACTTCCGGGTGAGTATCAACGCAGCGCTGCGGCTCTTGCGCCGACAGGAGATTGGGCTTGACCAGCACTGAGCTTTGGGGCTTGACAAAGGCCTCGATCCCTCCCAGCAGGCCCACTGCCTGCCTGACTGCCGCAAGGACATCCTGCCGGTTATAATCGGCGCACCTGACTATGGAAATATCCGGACCCTTCATATCTTGAAAAATCTGCGCGCGTTATCCGTGGTGATGCGCGCGGCCTCCTCTAACGGTATATTACGAAGCGCGGCTATCTGCCGGGCAAGGGTAAGCACCTGAGCCGGTTCGTTACGCCTGCCGCGCAGGCCTTCGGGAGAAAGAAAAGGCGCGTCGGTCTCAAGCATCAGCCTGTCCGCCGGCACTGCCGCAGCCAGTTCGCGAAGCCCTGCTGCCTTCGGATACGTAATATTACAGGTAAAGGAGATCATAAAGCCGAGGGCAAGGCATTCCTGCAAGAAAGCAGCGTCTCCGGAAAAACAATGCACGACGGCGCTCAACGGCATAAAATCCTTAAGGATCGAAAGGGTATCGGCTTGAGCCTGGCGGGTATGGATCACCAGAGGCAATTCCTTCTCTTTTGCCAGGCGGATAAGCGAGATAAAAAGCGGCCGCTGGTTCTCCTGCTTTGAAAACCCTTTATAATAATCCAGGCCGACCTCTCCTATTGCCACGACCTTGCTGCTTCCTGCAAGGTCCTTGATCTGCCGCACCTGGTCGTCTCCGCTATGGTCTGCCTCGTGAGGATGTATGCCTACCACCGCGTAGACAGAGGGGAATTGCGCTGCCAGCTCGATAGAACGCCGTGATCCCGCAAGGCTTGAGCCGATATTCACGATATGGGTAATGCCATCCTCGCGGGCGCGCGAGAGGACATCGTTACGGTCCAGGTCGAAATCGGGGAAATCAAGATGGCAGTGCGTATCTATTAAAGGAGGGCAGGAACGCTGTTCCATGTTTTTTAGGCAGAGGGTTTGCGCGTATCGATACGCGGAAATAAGGGGTTCCCCTTCTTAATAACGTGCGAGCCTGCCTGCTGACGTATGGAGGCGCAGGTTGAAGGCATGAAAGGCGAAAGCGCTTCTTGCGTATGCCTGATGACATCGACAAGCACCGCGATAAAATCCTTAAGCTCCGTAAGCTTTCCTTCTTTCGACAAATTCCAGGGCTTGGTCTCTTCAACGTATTTATTGGCCATATTGATTGCTTCCCAGATGCTTTCCAGCGCGGCGCCGAAATTGTAATCCGCGGCCTCCGCCAGGTGGGCTTTGACTTCCGCGCTCAGGCGCGCCAGTTTCGCGTCGATCGCGCCTGCGGCAGGCGCCGCGTTGCTGCCGGCAGCCTCGCGCACGGGGATGCGTCCGTCGAAATACTTCTCGATCATCGTCAAGGTGCGGTACACCAGGTTCCCCAGGTCGTTGGCCAGGTCGCCGTTGAACCTCTGCACAAGCGATTCCTCGGAGAAGCTGCCGTCCAGGCCGAAAGGCACGTCGCGCAGAAGAAAATAACGGTATACATCCAGGCCGTATTTATCTACCATATCCAGGGGCGAGATCACATTGCCGCGGGATTTGGACATCTTATCCTCCCCGACCATCCACCAGCCGTGCGCAAAGACGGTGTCGGGCAGGCGTATGCCGAGGGCCTTAAGCATGATCGGCCAGTAAACCGCATGCTGGCGCAAAATATCCTTGCCGATAAGGTGCACGACCACCGCATCCTTCTGCCACCATTCGGAACGGTAGAGCCCGTTTTCGTCAAAATCTCCGGCAGCGCTTATATAATTGATCAGCGCGTCAAACCAGACATAGGTTACGTGCTCCGGGCTGAAAGGGAACGGTATCCCCCAGCTCAGGCGTTCGCTGGGCCGCGAAATGCACAGGTCGTTCAATTTATTGAGCTCAAGGAATTTGACCACCTCTTCGTAACGGCTGGCAGGCTTGACAAAACCGGGGTGTTCGTAAATATAGCGGGTAAGCCAGTCCTGGTAGGCGGAAAGCTTGAAAAAATAATTTGTCTCCTTTATTTTTTCCACGGGCCTCTTGCAATCGGGACACTTCCCATCTTCCAGCTGCTTTTCCATCCAGAAGGTCTCGCAAGGCGTGCAATACCATCCCTCATACTCGGAAGGATATATCTCACCCTTGTCTTTGAGTATCGAAAGGACGCGCTGGACCGTGCGCACGTGCCTGTCTTCGCTCGTGCGGATAAAATCATCGTAGGAGATATTGAGCTTCTCCCAGAGCTTCTTGAAGATCGGCACGATCGTATCGGTGAACTCCAACGGCGATAACCCGGCTGCCTCTGCCGCGCGCTGGATCTTCTGCCCGTGCTCGTCGGTCCCGGTGAGGAAGCGGACGTTCTTTTCTCCGAGCAGCAGGCGGTGGTAACGTGCCAGGGTATCGGCGGCAATGGTGGTATAGGAATGGCCGATATGAGGGGCCGCGTTCACGTAATAGATCGGGGTGGTAATATAGAACTTACTTGCCATGCTCTTTTTCCTTATAATTCATCTCGATCTGGGTCCCGTCTTCCATCTCTACGGTTGCCGTGCGCTTAAAGACGTTCACCGAAACGACCTTGCCTTTTCCCTGGGGGAGGTGCAGGCGCTCCCCTTCTTTGGGAAGCCCCTTGGAAAGGTTCTTGTATGTCTCGTATTCAAAAGACAGGCAGCACATCAGGCGGCCGCAAAGCCCCGAGATCTTGGGCGGGTTAAGCGGAAGCCCTTCTTCTTTCGCCATCTTGATGGTAACCGGCTCAAAATCCCGCAGGAAACGGGCGCAGCAAAGCTCCCTGCCGCAGGGCCCGAATCCCCCGAAAAGCCTGGCCTCATCCCGCACGCCGATCTGGCGCAGCTCGATCCTGGCCTTGAAGATCTTTGCCAGGTCCTTGACCAGCTCCCTGAAATCTATGCGGCCGTTGGCGGTAAAATAGAATATGATCTTGCTGCGGTCAAAGGAATGCTCCGCCTGGACCAGCTTCATCTCCAATTTATGCTCGGCGATCTTCTTGGCGCAGGTGCCGAAGGCCTCTTTTGCCTTGGCGCGGTTGTCCTCGATTTGCTTCAGGTCGTTCTCCCGCGCCAGGCGCACGATCTTCTTGATCGGCTCCTTGGAATCGGTCTCCGGGCTCTTTCCTTTGGGGCAGACGATCCTGCCGTAATCCAGGCCGCGGTCATGCTCGATAATGACGTATTCCCCTT
>JAQTNB010000093.1 GCA_028714055.1 Candidatus Omnitrophota bacterium | reverse complement strand
TTAAAGAATGCTTATTCTATCTGATAGAATAAGCATTCTTTAAGAGGAGCCAAAGTTGCGGGATTATCTTAAGTTACTTAGATTCTTGAAGCCTTACCTGGGGCAGCTTTCCCTGGCGACCGTATGCATGGGGTTTTCCGCGGTTTTTGACGGGGTATCGCTTGCCATGATGGTCCCCCTTGCCGACAAGGTAATGACCGGAAAAAAAATCATTATACCGGCGAAATTACCCGGCTTTGTGTCTGATTTTGTGGACAAGCTCAACGGCACCGCACCGGAAACACTGCTTAACTATATGGCAATCGCCATATTAACGCTTTTTTTCCTCAAGGGGATCTTTGGGTTCCTGCAAAGCTATATCATGTCCGATATCGGCCAGCGCGTTGTCAGGGATATTAAGGCCAAATTATACCGGAAATTTCAGTCTTTATCGCTGGATTATTTCACCCGTAAGCGCGGCGGAGAGCTTATTTCGCGCATTACCAATGACGTAAAACTGGTTGAAAATGCCGTTTCCTACGGCTCAACGGACCTGGTGTACCAGACGCTCCAGGTGGTTATTTTTACTTTTTTGACTTTTTTCATTTATTTTAAGCTTGCGCTTATTTCTTTCGTGCTCCTGCCGCTCATAAGCCTGCCGATCGTAAGGGTAGGCAGGGCCCTGCGTAAGCTTTCCAAGAGGGCCCAGGAGAAGATGGCCGACACCAACTCCATACTCTATGAGACCATTATCGGCGCGCGCATTGTGCGGGCATTTAATATGGAAGAATATGAAATAAGCAAATTTAACCGGATTAACCAGGATTATTACCGCCTTTCCATGAAATCGATCAAGCGCCTGCTTATCTTAAGCCCGATCACCGAGTTCCTGGGATGTTTGGCGGGCATTTTCGTTTTTTTCTGGGGGGGCAGGGAGGTCATTGCCGGGAAGCTTTCTTTCGGTGTCTTCGGGCTCTTCCTGGGTTCCCTGCTTTCGCTTGTCAGGCCTTTTAAGAAGCTGAGCCAGGTGAATTCCCTGAACCAGCAGGCGGTCGCCGCCAGCGAACGCATCTATGAAGTCCTGGATACCTCGGCAAGCGTAGGGGAATCTCAGTCTGCCTTTGTGATCACCGGGCTCAGGGAGGGGATCACCTTTGAAGGGGTCCATTTCAATTACGAGGAGACGCCGATCCTTAAAGGCATCGATTTATCCGTTAAAAAAGGGGAAATGGTGGCGATCGTCGGCCCCAGCGGCGTAGGAAAGAGCACGCTGGTTGACCTGATACCCCGTTTTTATGACCCCCAAAAGGGCAGGGTCTTGTTTGACGGAAAGGACATAAAGCAGGCAACGCTCAAATCTTTGCGCGAACAGATAGGGATCGTAACGCAGGAGACCATACTTTTTAACGATACGATCAGGGCCAATATCGCTTATGGCAATCCCGGAGCGGCAACGAAAGATATCGAAGCGGCGGCTGCACGGGCGCACGCCCATGAATTCATCAGCCTGCTTCCCCAGGGGTATGATACCGTTATCGGCGACCGGGGCGCTAAGCTTTCCGGCGGTGAGCGCCAGCGGATAGCGATTGCGCGCGCGCTGCTTAAAAACCCGCCGGTTTTGATATTGGATGAAGCTACCTCCCAGCTGGATGCCGCAGCCGAACGTATTGTGCAGGAGGCCCTGGACCATCTGATCTCCGGGAGGACGGTATTTGTCATCGCCCACCGCCTCTCAACCGTGCGCAATGCCCACCGGATAGTCGCGCTTGATAAGGGGGCGATCGCGGAAGAAGGGACCCATGCGGAACTCCTGGCGCGCGGAGGTTTGTATAAGAAGCTTTATGAGATACAGGAAAGAGAAAAATAGTTGCGTGAAATAAATTTTAGTGTTATATTAACAGATTATTTTGGCACAGGGAAATAAAAGCATTTAAACAAGAAAAATTCAGTCACAAGGGAGGTACTTTTGCCTACAGAACTCATTAAACAGCTGTTAGAAGCAGGTGTGCATTTCGGCCACAAAACGTCCCGCTGGAACCCCAAGATGAAAAAATATATCTTTGGGGAGCGCAGCGGCATCTATGTCATCGATCTTGAGAAGACCGAGGGGTGCCTGGCGAAGGCCAGGGAGTTCCTCATGGACATAACCTCAAAAGGGGATACGGTGCTTTTTGTGGGCACCAAGAAACAGGCCCAGGAGGTCGTCCAGCAGGAAGCGCTCCGCTGCGGCATGTATTACGTGACCGAGCGCTGGCCCGGCGGGCTCCTGACGAACCTGGCGACGATTAAAAAGAGCATCAACCGTCTCAAGGATATCGAGCGGATGCGCGAAGACGGGACGTATCAGAAGCTTACCAAGAAAGAGGTCGCCAGGCTTGAAAAAGAGCTGACCAAGCTTAAGAAGAACTTTTCGGGGATCGTGCAGATGGAGCGGCTTCCGCGGGCGATCTTCGTCGTCGACACCAAGAAAGAAGAGACCGCGGTCAAAGAGGCCAACAGGCTCCTGATCCCCGTGATCGGGCTTATCGATACCAACTCCAACCCCGCCCTCGTCGCATTTCCCATACCCGGAAATGACGACGCCACCAAATCCATCCGCCTGGTCGCGACGCTTTTGGCGGATACCATCATGGAAGGGCGCAAGAAATTCCTTTCGTATCTGTCGGAAACCGGGGTTGCCGTGAAACAGGAGAGCCAGGAAGACGCCCCTGCCGTGCTGCCCGAAGAAGAAGTCAAGATCAAGGAAATAGAGGATATCGTCGAGACGACAACCGGCACCGCGGACGACGGCGGCAAGGCGGGGAAAAAAGCCAAGGCGCGGCCCGTTGACGATAAAATGAAAACAAGAAAGAAGGTATAAGGTAAACATGAAGAAACATCTTGATTTGATCAAAGAATTGAGGATGATGACCTCTTCCAGCATCGCCGACTGCAAAAAGGCGATCGAAGAGGCCGGCGGAGACCTGAAGAAAGCGCAGGAGCTGCTGCGTAAGCGGGGCCTGGAGATCGCCGCTAAAAAACAGGCGCGTTCGACCAGGGAAGGCAGGGTCGAGGCGTATATCCATACCGGCAATAAGATCGGCGTCCTGCTTGAAGTCGGCTGCGAAACGGACTTTGTGGCGAAGAACAGCGATTTCGCCCAATTTACCAAGGACGTGGCGATGCAGGTCGCCGCGACCAGCCCGGCCTACCTGAAGCGGGAAGACGTCCCCGCTGAGATCGCCGAACAGGAAAAAGGCAACGAGCAGTTCTTTAAAGAGCACTGCCTTCTTGAGCAGCCCTTTATCAAAGACCCTTCGATCACCATCAAGGATTACCTTTCAAGCCTGGTGGCTAAGGTCGGGGAGAACATTATCGTGCATAAATTCATCAGGTACCGGGTAGGAGAATAATGGGGTCCAGAAAGCCGGTGTATAAGCGGATTGTGCTCAAGCTCAGCGGCGAAGCCCTGCAGGGGAAAAAAGAGCACGGCATCGACCATGCGGTCCTGGTGAGCATCGCTCATCAGATCCGGGAGATCCGGGAACTGCGGGTGGACGTGGCGATCGTTTTGGGCGGAGGGAATATCTTCCGGGGGCAGGAGAATACCGCGTCCCTCGGCCTGGATATGGACCGCTCCGTTGCCGATTATATGGGGATGCTCGCCACCGTGATCAACGGCCTGGCCCTGCAAAACGTGCTTGAGAAAATGGATATGCCTACCCGCGTGATGACCGCCATTGAGATGCAGCGGGTCGCCGAGCCCTATATAAGAAGAAGGGCGATCAGGCACCTGGAAAAGGGGCGGATCGTCATCTTTGCGGCCGGGACGGGAAACCCTTATTTTACCACCGACACCGCCGCGGCCCTGCGTGCCATGGAGGTCCAGGCGGACGCGATCCTGAAGGCGACGAAGGTTGACGGGGTGTATTCCGCTGACCCGCTGAAGGTTTCGGGGGCGCGTAAATTTGAGAAGCTCAAATATATCGACGTGCTGAAGAAGCGGCTGAGGGTCATGGATGCCACGGCGGTAAGCCTGTGCATGGACAATAAACTTCCCATCGTAGTTTTTAACCTGACAAAAAAAGGCAACATCAAGCGCGTGGTGCTTGGCGAAAAGATAGGCACTATCGTCGATTAACCGGTTTCAAACGCAAACCATTAGATCCCAGGAGGCGTTTATGATGACAAAGGAAGTTTTGCATACCACCGAAGAAAAAATGAAGAAGGCCCAGGAGTCGGTCATGCGTTCCTTTGCGGAAGTCAGGACCGGCAGGGCGAATCCCCAGCTGGTGGAGGGGCTGCACATCGATTATTACGGCACCCCGACCCTGTTGAAACAGCTCGCCTCCATATCCGTTCCCGACCAGCATATGATCGTCATGCAGCCGTGGGACCCTTCCTGCATCGCCGAGATCGAAAAGGCGATCATGAAATCAAACCTTGGGGTAAACCCCTCCAATGACGGCAAGACCGTGAGGATCTCGCTTCCCGCGCTTTCCAAGGAAAGGCGCCAGGAGCTGGTGAAGCTGGTGCATAAGATGACCGAAGACGGCAGGGTTTCCTTGCGCACGATCCGCCGGGACGGCAAGGAGCTCCTGGAGAAGATGGAAAAAGACAAGGCGATCTCCGAAGATGAGAAATTCCGCGCGGTGGAAGATTTGCAGAAGATCGTCGACAGGTATATTGCCAAGTTAGACGAATTGCTCAAGAATAAAGAAAAAGAGATATTAGAGGTATAATGGTCGGTCAATAGTCAATGGCCGATGGTCAATCGTCAAGACGCTACACGATCGACTATTGGCTATAGACTATCGACCCATGCTCTTTACAACTAAATTTGGGCCTCTAGCTCATCCGGTAGAGCACCACCCTTTTAAGGTGGGTGTGCCGCGTTCGAGTCGCGGGAGGCTCACTGTATTTTTTTGCCTTGCTTTGCAAGGCAAAAAAATACGTCCCGAAGGCAGCGACGTACTTTTTGGCTCCGCCAAAAAGTACGAGCGCTTTGCCGAGGGATACGGGTTGATACGGTGGGTGTGCCGCGTTCGTCCCGGCGCAAAAAGCTGCGCCGGGATGCTTGCCAAACGTAAGTGAGGGCTCGCTAAGTCGCGGGAGGCTCATAGGATTTTTTTGCTCCGCAAAAAAATCCATCCCGAAGCCTACGTCAAAATTGTTGAAGAATTTTGACGTGCTTAGGCGAGGGGCTGGATGTTTTTTTGCCGAGGGATGGTTCGCTTTTATTCTCAAGAGGGCAAAGGCTCGGGCGGATGGTGCAATTGGCAGACACGCGAGGCTTAGGACCTCGTGGCAGCAATGCCTTGGAGGTTCAACTCCTCTTCCGCCCACTAAAGCGTAAATCGCATGCGATGGCCATTGATGGCTCTCGGGAGCAGGTTAGCCAAAAAGCTGACTGACGAAGTCGAGCCAGACAATTGGTGGCTTATTCTGGTAATCACCGTCATAGCGGCGGGGCTTATTGCTTTCGTGGCAGCGTTTATATGGTGCTCGTTAAAGACGTAGGCTTACGCGGGAGTGGCTCAGTTGGTAGAGCGCAACCTTGCCAAGGTTGATGTCGCGGGTTCGAATCCCGTCTCCCGCTCCACTATAACACATCAAAGGAGAGCGTAATGAAGATCGTAGAATT
>JAQTNB010000092.1 GCA_028714055.1 Candidatus Omnitrophota bacterium | reverse complement strand
GAACTCTTTGGTCTGTATCTCCTTGCTGTAGGTGCGGCTGACGGTGTTGATCACGTCGGAAAAGACCATCCCGCCTTTCAGGACGTTGATCTTATCGTAATATTCCAGCATCTCCATGTTAAAAAAGCTCCAGTCAAGTTCCAGGGTGGGGAACTCTTCTTTCAAAAAGAGCCCCTGGTAGCCGATATTATGCACGGTGAGGACCGTCCTGATGGAGCGGTAAAACGGTTTGTCTTTATAGAGGGTCTTCAAGTATACCGGCACGAGGCACGCCTGCCAGTCATGGACATGGATGATGTCGGGCTTGAAATTTATTTCGCTCAAGAGATCCAGGCTTTTCTTGCTATAGAAAGAAAAACGTTTGAGGTTGTCCTTGTAATCCCCGGTTTTGTCGCCGTAGAGGTTCTCGCGGTCAAAATAGACGTCGTTCTCGATAAAGTAAACCCGGATATTATTGCCGATGACTACGTATGAGATCCCTTCCTTTGCCTGGTGCAGCTTTAACTTTGCCTGCCGGATACAGCGATAGCCCGGAAGGATCACGATAACTTCATGGCCAAGGCTTTCCAGGGCAAAAGGCAGCGCTCCTGCCACGTCGGCAAGGCCGCCGGTCTTTGCGAAAGGAACCATTTCAGAAGCACACATAGCTATCTTCATCGGACCTCCTCCATTTTCAGCCAGTTTTTCCCTTTTTTTATATCCACCTTCACCGGGACTTCAAGCGGCAGCACGTTTTCCATCCTTTCACGCACCAGCCCCAACAGGCCGCTTATTTCTTTTTCCGGGGCGTCAAAGACCAACTCATCATGCACCTGCAGGACCATGCGCGATTCCAGCTTCTTGCTCTTGAGATGCCCGTGGATATCGACCATGGCCAGCTTTATAAGGTCGGAGGCCGATCCCTGGATCGGGGTATTGACTGCCTGGCGCTCCGCGAGCTGGCGCACCGCCTGGTTCTTATCGTGTATCTGGGGAAGGTACCTTCTCCTCCCCATCAGCGTGGTCACGAAACCTTCCTGGCGGGCCTTTTCAATCTGGGCGTCAATGTATTCTTTGACGCGGGGGTAGCGGTCAAAGTAGGCGTCGATAAAATGCTGCGCCTCTTCAACGGGGATCTTCAGGTCGCGGCTGAGCCCGAAAGAGCTGAGGCCGTAAATGATGCCGAAGTTCACCCGTTTCGCCGATTCGCGCATCCGCGGATCCACTTCCGTTTCGCTGAGCCCGTAAATAAGCGCGGCGGTGAAGCGGTGCACGTCGCCGCCGCTCTTGAAAGCCGCCAGCAGCGTCTCATCCTTGGAAAGATGCGCCAGGATCCTCAGCTCGATCTGCGAATAATCGCAGGAGAGCAGGAGATTGGCGGGGCCAGATGCCGTTACCGCCTCCCTGATCTTGCGGCCGACTTCGGTCTTTACCGGCAGGTTCTGTAAATTCGGATTGCTGGAGCTGAGCCTTCCGGTTTCGGTCGCGGCCTGGTTAAAACAGGTATGCACCTTACCCGTGCGCTCATCGATCAGCCCGGGAAGGGTATCCACGTATGTGTTTTTTAGTTTGGTAAGCTGCCGGTATTCAAGGAGGAGCTCCGGCAGCCGGTGCCTTCCGGAAAGCTGGTGCAGTACTTCTTCGTCGGTGGAAGGGCCGGTCTTGCTGCGCTTGAGCACCGGAAGCTTCAACCTTTCAAAAAGGATCTCGCGCAGCTGCTTGGGTGAATTGATGTTAAACTGCGTGCCGCTTATCCGGTAGATCTCCTCTATCAATTCTATCAGCCTTTTTTCCAGGTACCCGGAAAGGTCCTTCAGCACGCCTTTATCCAGGGCAATGCCGGCAAGCTCCATCTCCGCCAAGACCGTTACTAACGGCATCTCCAGCCGCGCGAAGAGCTCATACAGGGACTTAGCGCGCAATTCATCTTCAAGCTTTGGCTTAAGCTTCGCGACAAGGTCTGCCCCCGAGAGATCGCCCGCGAACTCTCCCAGGTAGTCCCAGGCAAGGTCCTGCAGCCGGTACTCCGGTTTTGAGGGGTTCAAAAGATAGGCGGCGATCATCGTGTCGAACATAAGCCCTTCCAGGATTATCCCTTTGCGCGCGCAAGAAACTTTGAGCCTCTTGAGATCGTGCCCTGCCTTTGCTATCGAGGCGTCGGAAAAGAGGGCGGCCGGAAGCTCGGAGCCGGAAGGGAAAAAATAAAGCTTGCCATCCACAAAGCAGCTCACGCCTGTTTCCGCGTCGCCGCTCAAATAGATCTCGTATTTATGAGAACGCCATACCTGAAGATCGTCTTCTGTCGGGCGTAACGCCGCGGGCGCTTCGCCTGTCTTGAGGCCCTCTTCTTCCAGGGGGATCCCTTTCAATAGTTTTTTGAATTCCAGGTGCTTGAAGATCCGGTAAAGCTCGCGGTAATCCGGCTTTCCCGGCCGCAGGGCCTGAGGGTCAAAGGAGACTTCCACGTTGCTGTCCAGGAGCGCGAGCTCTTTGTTGAGCTGGATGCGCTCGGTATATTCGCCGAGCGCCTGGCGGGTCTTCTCCTGCTTGACCTCATCGCGGCGCTTCATCAGCTGCTCCAGCGACCCGAAAGAAGAAATGAGCTCCCGCGCCGTCTTTTCCCCGATACCGGGCACACCCGGTATATTATCCACATTGTCCCCCATCAACGCGATGATATCCGGTATCAAGGCGGGCTTCACGCCGAAGCGCGCCTCCACGGCCTTTTCATCGTATAAGACGCCTTCTTCCTTGGAGGGGCTGAGCACGCTCGTGCGGCTATCCACCAACTGCAGGATATCCTTGTCCGAGCTGACGATCACGGTTGAAAAGCCCGCTTCCCGGGCAAGCCTGGTAAGCGTGGCAATGACATCGTCCGCCTCATATCCTTCTTTTTCAAAAAGAGGGAACCCGTATGCCGCGATGATCTGCTTTATGAAAGGCATCTGCGCAGAAAGCCCTTCCGGCATGGGGGGCCGCTGCATTTTGTATTCGGAGAACCTCTTCTGCCGGAAGGTGTCCCGCGAGACGTCAAAACATACCGCCAGGTATTCGGGGATCTGCTCCTTCATGATCTTATTGAGCATCGCCGTAAAGCCGTAGATCGCGTTTGTGGGCTGGCCAAAAGACGTAGAAAGGCCGCGCAGGGCATAAAAGGCCCGGTAGCAAAAAGCAGTGGCATCGATTAGATAAAGCGTGCCGTGCGCCATGACTAAAACATGGAAATTAAATGGGGTGTGATGACGTGTAGTTTCTTATTGTAAAAGCGTTTTGCGAACCTTATCGACAAAATCGCTGATTTCCTGGCTGGAAGGGTCAAGGTATCCTGCCACGGTAGCTTCCTTCAGCGCGGTTACGTAGTCTCCGCGGTAAAAATTCTCTTTTGCGCTGCGCAGATAATGGACCGCGCGGGCTCTATTATCCTGCGGTTGTGCTGCGGCGGTTTTTTCATCCTCAAAGAGCGTGACCTTCTCTCCCTGAGACTGCAAATACGCGTGCTCGCTTAAAGCCGGCTCTGATTTAGCCAATTCCTGGATATTACCCTTATACTGTTCCCCGATGCCGCGGAAGGCTTCGGGGTACGACTGGGCGATATTGGTGAGGCGCTTGCGCGCGGTCTCTGCCCACGGGTCGCCAACGCCTCCGAGAAGCGCCCGGCGTATCCAGCAGACTATCGCGTTGGGGTAATCCTTCTGGTCCTCGTAAAAAAGAGCCAGGTTCGTGTAGCTGTTCGGGTAATTCGGGTCAAGCTCGACGGCCTTCAGGTACATCTGAAGCGCTAAGTCCGGGTACCCGAGGGATTCGTAAACAACGCCCATGTCGTTGTGCACTACCGCGTACGACGGATCAAGGAGGATCGCTTTCTGGTAATACGAAGCCGCTCCCTCTATGTCCTCCTTCTGCTGCAGATCGAGGCCCATGTTACGATACACCCGGGCCTGTTTCTGCATTTCCGAAAGCTTCGCTTCCTTACAGGGAGCGCTCGACGGAAAGAAAAACAGGATAGCGGTGGTTGTGACTAAGAAAAAAAGGGATAATTTTGGGGGATGACTTGACATCGCCATTCTTAAATATATAGGAAAAAGGCTTGCAGGTCAAGCAAAATTAACGCCCGTTGTGTGCCGTGTTATTATATAAGCGCGGGCATGGTGAGCGCCGGGTGCCCTACCTTCTCCAGATACGCCAGCAGCTCATCGGAAGTAGTGGCAATCGTCTCATCCGCGATCTTATCAAAGAGGCCCGGCTCTCCGATCTCGGCGCAGCGGGCTTTAAGCTTGTCGGCCAGCATCTCTTTAAGCTCTTTGGGCATCCAGACCAGGCGCTTTAAGCCCCCTTCCGCGGAAATGAATTTTTTGCTGGCCAGGTAGAGCTTGCCGACCCCCAGGAAACCGGGCGTCTGCACTCCCCCTCCCACCGATCCGGCAAGCGTGGTAAACGTCATCCCGCAGGGAGTCATCCCCGGGTGGTCGCGGTTAACGACCATCACGCCGTTTGCTTCGGGCATGATCGCCAGGATGCATTCAAAGCAGCCGCAGGAAGACTGCGGGGCATCCATGAGCGAATACATACTCACCTTGTCGATCGCGCGGTTTGATTTCTCAAGCATGAAATCATTGACGTTCTGCCATTGCCCCAGGCGCTCATCGAGGGACTTGCCTTTTGCGATCGGCTGGTTGGGCCCGGTCGGCGTTATCTCAAAGGAGGCCTTGGCATCAAGCCAGGAATAGGCGCCGCAAAGGCCGAGCCTTTCCGGTGTCACGATACAGACATGGTTGGGGGCGAACGACTGGCAGAGCAGGCAGGAATAAAACGTATCCACGCTTTCATCGGTCATCCCGCTGATGCGCTCATCCCGCTCGGTAAAGACTTTTTGCGCGCCGGCAACCAGGGATTTGACGTCCTTCTCCAGGGTGTATAACTTTACCTGGACCTTATCCACTATCGCGTTGTACTCCTGATGGAGCATCGCGTGCAGCACGATGCCGAAGTGCTTGAGCCTGAAACCTTTTGAATAGGCATCCTTGGATATCCTGATCCAGTTCATGTCGCGCTGGCCGATATGCATGACGCCCATCGCGTAATTGATAAAGCGGTGGATCTGTCGTTCAAGTATCGGCTCAAAATCCTTCTGCATCTTGCGGCCGGCCACTTCCACGATGATCGCCAGCGGCATGGAGCGCTCACCTTCCCCCAGGGTGTCTATATCGGGCCCGATGATCTCGACCTTTCCGTCTTCCAGCGTGTTGGAATCCCTGATCGCAAGATACTCAAAAGACATGCTTGCCTTGCCGCCGAATTCAACGTGCAGCTGCTCCTTCCTGACGCGTTCGCCTTCAAAGGCCGGCGCGTAGGGGACCGGGAGGTCGATATTGGCGACCTTTACTTTAAGGCCCCTGGTCTCTATGCATTTTGCGGCAAGCTTGCGGTAATCTTTTTCCGTGACCAGCGCCTCATAGAGGGTCGTATCGATCTTGCCCAGCTGCGGGACCTCAAGGTCGGTGATAATAGGGAAGCCCATGGACAATACGCCCAGCCCCGTTGCCACCAGCACTTCATCGACGTGCCCCAGGAGCACCACAAACGCGGGGACCTTCTGCTGCATGTAGCTGAGTATCTCCTTCCACTGC
>JAQTNB010000091.1 GCA_028714055.1 Candidatus Omnitrophota bacterium | reverse complement strand
TGCCAGGAAATCCCCGCTTTCGCATATGGGCCCGACCACATCGGCTTTCTGCATCGCCCCTTTTATTTTACGCAAAGGCACGATCTGATGGTATGCGCCGTAAAGGGCGGGCCGCACCAGATCGTTCATCCCGGCGTCCACGATGATAAACTTTTTCCTGGGCGTATCTTTGACGTAGACCACCCGGGTAACGAGTATCCCCGCGTTCCCCACGATAAACCTGCCCGGCTCAAGGATCACCTTAAGCCCCGCGCGGGACAAAAGCGGCAGCACCCGGGCGGCGAATTTGGCGGCAGTCTGAGGGGTTTCCCTGTCATAGACGATCCCCAGCCCTCCGCCGATATTAAGATAGTCAAGGGTTATGCCTTTACGGGAGAGCCCTTCGATAAAACGCGCCACCTTCCCGATCGCCGCCACGAACGGAGCGCTTTCGGTGATCTGGGAACCCATATGTATGTGCAGCCCCCGGATCCGGGCGTTCCTGAACCTGCTGCTCAACAGCAGTATTTTATACGCCCGGGCAAGGTCGATCCCAAATTTATTGGTGATTGTACCCGTAGTGATGAATTTATGGGTCTTTGCCTCCACGTCCGGGTTGATGCGCACCGCCACCTGCACGCGGCGCCCGAGCCTTCCGGCAATACGGTCGATGTTCTGCAGCTCCGGATATGACTCTACATTAAAAAACAGGATCCGGCGCCTGATCGCCTCTTCTATCTCGGCGTCGGTTTTCCCGACCGAGGCATAGACGATGCGTTCCGGAGGGCACCCGGCTTGCAGCGCGCGGAAAAGCTCGCCTCCGGAAACAATGTCCAGTCCAGCTCCCTCGGCAACCAGGGCCCTGAGGATCGCCAGGTTTGAATTGGCTTTAACGGAATAGCAGATAAGCGGGGCAAGCGGCTTAAACGCCTCCCGTAATTTGGTAAAATGGTCCAGGAGCGTCTGATAGCTGTAAACATACAGGGGCGTCGCAAAACACCTCGCAAGCATGCCCACTTTGATCTTTTCGCAATAAAGCTCGTTACCCCGGTATTTGAATTCGTGCATGGCGATTATCTCTTGACCGATCTCTTGGAGTCGACCGAAACACGCGGGTCAAAAAGGCGGCAGACCTCTTTTTTGACGAGCTTGGCGGAGAATTTCTTCAGCGTGCTCTCCGGCATCTCCTTGATCCTTATTCCCCGCTCCAGCGAATACTTCACCAGCTTCCCGATGACCGTATGCGCATCCTTGAAAGGGACTTTTTTGTCCACCAGATAATATACCAGGTCTGTCGCGTACAACCCCTCGTCCTTGAGGTGCTCGGATATTTTTTCCTCGTTGAACTTCAGGGTCTTGACCAGTCCGGTCAGGACCTTCAGCTCCGCCGAGACGATCTCGATAGACTCAAAAAGCGGCTCTTTATCCAACTGCATGTCCCGGTTGTACGACAAGGGCAGCCCCTTCATCGTCACCAGCAGGCTTACCAGGTTACCGTAAAGCTTGCCCGCGTAACCCCGCACCAGCTCCAGGACATCGGGGTTCTTTTTCTGGGGCATCAGCGAGCTGCCGGTGCAAAACGCTTCGTCGATCTCCACAAAGTCAAATTCTTTCGTGGACCAGATGATCAGGTCTTCCGCCAGCCGGGAAAGATGCATGGCAAGTATTGAAAGGGCGGAAACGATCTCAATGACAAAATCCCGGTCGCTTACCGAATCCAGGGAATTCTGCGTGGGCTTAAGCTCGATCCCCGAGTTTCTCAGGGTCAGCCCCTCGAGGCCTTCGATGACCTCCCGCGCCTTCATATTGTACCGGTCGGACATGACCGGGGTCCCGGCAAGCGCGCCCGCGCCCATGGTCACCGAGATCCCCTTTTCGATCTGTTCGATCCTTGCCAGGTCCCGTTCCAGCATCGCCGCGTATGCCAACAGGTAATCCTTCAGGTAGATCGGCTGGGCATGCTGCAAATGGGTAAACCCCGGGATGATCACCTTCATATACTTTTGGGCCACCGCCACCAGCGAGCCGCTCAAAGACAGGATATCGCGCATGATCCCCGGCAGTTCGTTCTTGCAATAGGCCTTCGTCGCAAAGACGACCTGGTCGTTTCTTGAGCGCGCGGTCTGGAGCTTAAGCGCCACATCGCCGGCATATTTATACAATTGATTCTGGATATAAGAATGGATATCCTCTTCCCGGCTCTGGCACAGAGCGCTGCCGTCTTTCATCTTTTTAAGGACCGTTTTCAGGCCGCTGATGAGCTTCTTGCTTTCCTGCGCGGTAAGGTACCCGCTCTTGGCAAGCACTTCAACGTGCAGCAAAGACCCCAGGATGTCTGCCGCCGCCAGCTTATAATCAAACTGTATGGACCTGGTGAACGATTCTACCAGCGGGTCAGTTTTTTTCTCGAACCTGCCTCCCCACAGCTTCTTTGCCATCTCTTCTCCTTATATCTATGGACTATTGACCGCCGCGCCTAACGCTTATACGGCATCCCCCAGATCTTAATAAATCCTTCTGCCAGCTTCTGGTCAAACACGTCTTCCTTGCCGTAGGTGCTCAGTTCCTTCTTATACAGCGAGTGCACGGATTTACGCGCAACCGGAACGCAGCAGCCTTTCGAAAGCTTCAATTTAATCGTGCCGGTGACATTTTTCTGCGTGGACTCCACAAACGCGTCAAGCGCGTCCTTGAGCTCCGAATACCAGAGGCCGTAATATACCAATTCCGAATACTTAAGCGAGACGATCTCCTTGAAATGCGCCAGCTCCCTGTCCAAGACAAGGGCCTCCACCTCCCGGTGCGCCGTATGCAGGATGGTTGCCGCGGGCGCTTCGTATATCTCGCGCGACTTGATGCCCACCAGCCTGTTCTCAACCAGGTCGCTTCTGCCTATCCCGTGGAACCCCCCTATTTCGTTGAGCTGGCTGATCAGATGCTTGAGCTTGGCGGGCTTTCCGTCGATCTTTTTGGGGGTGCCTTTTTCAAAATAGAGCTCCAGGTAACGGGGGTAGCTTGCCGTCTGCGTCGGGCTCTTGGTCATGCAATAGGCGTCTTCCGGCGGCTCCTGTTCCAGGTTTTCCAGGACCCCCGCCTCGATGCTCACGCCCCAGATATTCCGGTCTATGCTGTAGGGTTTTTTCCTGGTTACGTCGATCGGTATCCGGTGCGCCTTGGCATACTCGATCTCTTCTTCACGCGATTTAAATTCCCAATCCCTGACCGGCGCAAGTATCTCCAAAGACGGGTCAAGGATCCCGGCGGTCACCTCAAAACGGACCTGGTCATTGCCTTTGCCGGTGCAGCCGTGGGCGATCGCCCCGGCCTTTTCCTTGTGCGCTATCTGGACAAGGTATTTCGCGATCAGGGGCCTGCCAAGCGCCGTAGCCAGGAGGTATTTACGCTCGTAAACTGCGCCCGCCTTAAGCGCGGGTAAAACAAAATCCTCTACGAACTCATCCTGCAGGTCCTTGATATAGACCTTTGATGCGCCGGCGGCAAAAGCGCGTTCCTCTATGGCCTTGAGGTTCTCCCCCTCCCCCAGCCCCTGGCCGAGGTCCGCGACAAAACAGATGACCACATACCCTTTATCCTTAAGCCATCTGACTATGCATGAAGTATCCAGACCTCCGGAATACGCAAGCACTACCTTTTTCATCAAGGCTCCTTTTTACTTTTTACGGGCAACCCGCGCCTATGTTCGGCGTTTCATCCGCTTCGTTGACCGTTATATACCAGCTTCTGCCGTTCCCGCCGTTCCTGGTCGCGCGCGCGCAGCCGCTTGACCAGACCGCGTAATTCCATTTACGGTTTGCGCCTTCCGGCAAAGATACGTGAAGATTATCGTTGATAAGGCCGTTATCCGCAATCGATCCCGAAGAGGGGTAATACGCATCCTTCTCCGAATAGTGCCTGCTCTGGGCGCTGTGGAGCGTGCGCAAAGCCGCCATTGCCTCCCTGTCCAGCGATTTTTCCGAGTTCATGGAGAAATTCACCAGCGCCAGGGAGGTCAGGATCGAAACGATGATGACCACCACCATCATTTCGACGATCGTCACACTGCGCAGTCCTTTGTATATTCTTCTCAGCATTCCCGGGTCCGGATACGCATAATCAGGCGCGTCTTCCCAACAGCCTGATCAATACCGCCTTTTGCACGTGCATCCTGTTTTCCGCCTGGTCAAATACGATCGCCCGCGCGCCGTCAAGCACCTCATCGGTTATTTCCTGGCCCCGGTGGGCCGGAAGGCAATGCATGACCAACGCCCTTCCCCCTGCCTTTTTCATCAGCCTTGCGTTGATCTGAAAATCCCTGAATGCCCGCGCCCTGATCTTCGCTTCTTTTTCCTGGCCCATGCTTGCCCAGACATCCGTATAGACGACGTCGGCACCACTCACCGCCTTGAAAGGATCATGCGAAATGCCGAACTCCGAACCCTTGGCAAAGGCAAGCGCCCGCGCTTCCCTGACGACTTGCGCGTCCGGCTCATAGCCCGCGGGAGAAGCGACCCTGATGTTGAGGCCCAGTTTTACGCAGGCATAGATCAGGGAATTACAGACGTTGTTTCCGTCCCCGACATACGCCAGCCTTATGCCTTTAAGCCTGCCGAACCTCTCTTTTACCGTATAGAGGTCCGCAAGCGCTTGACACGGATGCGAATAATCGGAAAGCCCGTTGATCACCGGGATCTGAGAGAACGCGGCCATCTCCAGGACGTTTTTGTGCGCGAAAGTCCTCAGCACGATCCCGTCAACATAACGCGAAAGCGTGCGCGCAACGTCTTTGATCGCCTCCCGCACCCCCAGATTGATCTCTTCGGGCCCCAGATAAATCGTATGCCCGCCCAGCTGATACATCCCCACTTCAAAAGAAACCCGTGTCCGGTTAGAAGGCTTCTGAAAGATCAGCGCCAGGGTCTTTCCGGCCAGGGCCTTGTTATACGCGCGGGGGTTTTTCTTAAGGCGGCCGGTCAGAGCGAATATCTCCCCTGCCTCCTTGTCCGGAATGAGCTTGACCGAAATAAGGTCTTTCATTTTGCGACCCCTTTCAAAACTGAATACAATATGCCGGTTGCTTTATCAACCTCTTTGGCGCTGACGTTGAGCGCCGGCATCAGCCTTAGGACCCGCTCATGCGTGCAGTTGATCAGCAACCCCTTTCGCAGGCACTCCTGGACAACCGCTTTGCCGTCAATATCGAGCTCAACGCCTGCCATCAGGCCCATCCCCCGCACTTCAACGATCAGCGGCAATTTTTCCTTAAGGTCATTGAGCCGTTTAAAAAGGTATTCCCCCATAGAGCGGGCCTTAAGGAGCAGCTTCTCCTGCTGAACGGCCTTGAGCACGGCAAGCGCTGCCTTGCACACAACCGGGCCGCCGCCGAACGTCGAGGCATGCATCCCGGGGCCCAGGGTATCGGCGATCTCTTTGCGGGCGATCATGGCTCCTATCGGAAGCCCTCCTCCCAATGCCTTTGCCAGGGTCACGACGTCGGGGGTGATCCCGTAATGCTGGTAACAGAACATCTTCCCGGTCCTGCCGATGCCGGTCTGGACCTCATCGATGATCAGCAGCATCTGCTTTTCATCGCAGAGGCGCCTGAGTTCCGTGACAAAATCTTTTTGGGCGACGTTGACCCCTCCCTCGCCCTAGATCGGAAGAGCA
>JAQTNB010000090.1 GCA_028714055.1 Candidatus Omnitrophota bacterium | reverse complement strand
TATATTCCGGGGTGCTGTCAAGCAGGTCCCTGTCAAATTTCCTCTCGTAGACCTTAAGGCTCTCGGTCTTTTCCACGTCATTGAAAACAGCCATCGCTTTTGAGCCGACGAGCGTGGTCTTTCTCACCTTTTCGGGCGCGATCCAGCTGACATAGATGTTGTAGATCACCCTTGAAGGAAAGGTGAGGCTGATAAAAACCAGGTCATTGATCCCGCTCTGCAGGTAATGCTCGCCTACCGCGGTGACCTTGAGCGGATATTGGCCCAGGAGATACAGCGCGATCGATATATCGTGCGTGGCCAGGTCCCAGAGGGCGTTTGCCTGTTTCCTAATCGGCCCCAGCCCCACCCGCTCTGCGCTGCAGCAATAGAGCGAACCCAGCTCTTTTTTATCGATCATCTCTTTTAATTTCTGCACCGCCGCGTTATATTCATACACGTGGCCCACCATCAGGGTGAGGTCTTTTTTCCGGGCGATCGCCGCCAGCTTTTCAGCTTCCCTTGAAGTGGAAGTAAAAGGCTTCTCAACCAGCACATGCTTGCCGCACTCAAGGAAAAGCTTGGCTATCTCAAAATGCGTCTTAAGCGGTGTAGTGATGACCACCGCGTCCAACCCCGGGTCCCTGGCAAGGGCCTTATAATCCTTTATCAGCTCAAGGCCCTGATAAAGCTCCCGGATCTTAAGCAAGTTCCTTTCTTCCAGGTCGCAGCAACACCTGACCTGCGCTTCCGGCAGCTCATTGAGGATCCTTACGTAGTTAGGGCCCCAGTAGCCGCAGCCTATTATGCCGATAGTGGTCTTTTTCATAATCCTATTATTATACATAAGTTAGGTGCCATTGTCACTTATAAAATTCCGGGAAATATAACCATAAATAGGGAAAAATCCCAAACACCAACAGCTTGCCTTGCGGCAAGCTAGCCAAACCCCAATAAATAACAAATTACAAATTACAAATAACAATCAAATTACCTGTCTGCCGAAGGCAGGCAATAATCAATATTCAATAATCAAACATATGTTTGGTTATTGTAATTTGGATGTTGATTATTGATTGTAATTTGTTATTTGTTATTTGTTATTTAGGACTTCTCTTGAAGGCGGTCTTTAAACTTACCGGTACTTGTAATACAGCCCTAACGTAATAAGCAGCGAAACCAGCGTGATCACGTTGGCTCCGATAATAATGGCGTCCTTCAGGTGCACGCCGTAGGCTATCCAGAGGCTGACGCCCAGCGTCAATTGAAGCAGGGTCATGAAGCTGACGTCCCTGGCTGACCTGGTCTTGACGATCTTGTAGATCTGGGGGATGAAAGAAAGCATGGTAAGGCTTGCCGCACAGGTTCCGACTATCGACCAGAACATCGCTTCTCCTCTTTTTTCCGGTTAAAATCAAAGATATGCCCCAGGACCTTTCCTGCCGCGCGCAGGTAATATTTGAGGTCGTCTTTGTCGCGCAGCGAAAGGAGCTTCCTGAGCATAAACTCGGGTTGAAAGGCTACTCCGTACATCCCCTGCACCAACCCGGGTATTTTTTCCGGCGGGATAGGGGCGCGCATGACCGGCTCTTTCATGTCATAACGGTCCCAATCAAGGGTCTCAAGCCACCCCTTTTGCCGGCATTCTTCAAACAGGGGCGTTCCGGGGTACGGAATGACCATGGTCGCCTGCATCGTATAGGCATACCCTTTTTTCAACAGCCACCTTCCCAATTCCAGGGTCTTCCTGGCGTCATCATAGGTCTCCCAGGGGTAACCGAACATGATCGTTATATGCGGATACAGCCCTGCCGCGCTTGCCTCCCTGCACCCGTCGATCACATCCTGCACCCGCAAATTTTTATTGATCCTGTCGAGTGTTGCCTGGTTTGCGGACTCTAAGCCGAAAAGAAGAAGGCGGAAATTCGCCTTTTTCATCAGCGCGAAATCCTGGGGCCCGAGGGTCCCGAAACGCATGTTGCAATCCAGGTATACCTTCCGGTTAAACCCCTGCGCGATCATCCCCTGGCAGAACTCCCTGAGCCAACCCCCTACCGGAAAGCTACCCGTATCGTCCATGATCTCGCGCACGCCGTACCTTTCAACAAGTGCGCCGATCTCATCCAGCACGCCGGAAGGCTTACGCTGCCTGAACCGCGGATAAAAATGCCCCCAACCGCAAAAAGTGCATTTCCCCCACCAGCAGTCACGCCCGCTCATGATGTATGTGCCGGGGGTACGCTTGTAATTACCGTTCTTAAAGGCATACAGCTGCCATTTGGTCAGGTCCCGGTTGATAAACGGAAGCGTATCGAGGTCGTGGTCGAGCTTAAAAGGCCCGTTGCTCTTTACTTCTTCCTTGTCTCTCCAATAGATGCCGGGCTCAAGGCAGGCTTGCAGGTTACCGCTCCCGGCGCGCAAGGTATCGCAAAGGTTCAAAAGTAAGAAATCATAGTCTCCGCCGGCCAAGACAAAATCAACCCGGGAATTTTCAAAAGACTCTTTCGGAAGGGCAGTTACATGGTCGCCGAAAAGCACGCAACAAAGCTTTGGGAACCGCTCTTTGATCTCGTTGATCAGGCTCCAGTGCTGCTTTACTACCGGCGTCTTTGTTTCAAACGCGATAAGCTCCAGTCCCGAGCGTTCAAGGAACGAAAAGAATGCTTCCCTGTTGAGGCCTTCGGCAAGGCAATCGTTCCAAACGGCTTCGTGGCCCGCGTTCTTAAGCAGGGTCGCGGCGGTTGCCGGGACGACCGGATAGATGTAGGTGGGATCCTTAAAATACTGGAATTGCCTGTTCTGACCGAGAGTCGGACAGCCCTTTTCGTTTGCCAGCGGCGGATAGGAGATAGCGACCTTCATCTTTAAGGCTCCTCGGAAAGGCGCGGGAGGCTCAGGCCTTTGATAAAAAAGAAACCGTAGGTAAGGTGCGTCAGGATTATCCCCTGCCAGACCAGCGGTATGAGCCCCTTCTCGGCCCGGGAAACCGCGCAAGCCCCTGCCAGCGTTGCCAACAGATATACCAGGAGCATGGACGCGTACAGGATATTGAACTGGTCGAAGAAAAAGACCCACAAGGCGCCCGCGGTAAGCAAGACCAGGAAAATGCTCGGGGTAAAATATGCCGGCTTCAATGATGTCGCGGGGTATTTTTTGACAAAATACCCGCGATGAAGCGCGTAATTGGCGATCTGCTTTAAGTGCCCCTTAAACAGCGGCCTGCGGTGATGATAGACCAGGACGCGCGGGTCATACACGATCTTCTTATGCAGCCCCCTGGTAATATCAAGGCAAAGCTTGGTATCCTCACCCGGCCAGAAACTGGTCTGAAAGCCTCCCAGTTTATCGAGGGCGTCCTTGCGCACCAGCAGGTTGCAGGAAGGATAATCCTCCACCGTCCTTCTCTTGCCGGCGACATACCGGTAGGCAAAACGGGCGCTCACCAGCGCGGAAGAATAGACCAGGCCGCTGGCTTTCTCCCTCGGGGGATCCGATGGCGCGGTGACGGCCGGGCCTCCCACGGCAGCCACGCCCTCATCGCGGAAATCCTCCCGGGCGTAACGCAGCCACTCCTTGCACGGGTAGGCATCGTCGTCAAGAAAAGCGATGATCGCGCCTTTTGCTTCCTTGATGCCGATGTCCCGCTTGTGCGGAGGCGTTACGTCTCCGGTGGGAATGACGCGCACGCGCGCGTCAAACCGCTGCGTTAAGGCCCGGTCCGGCAGGACGATGATCTCAAAATCGCCGTCCGCGAGTTCCAGGCACCTATTTACGCATTCTTCTAAATTCTTTTGCCAGGTTTTTACGGCGATGATAATGGATACGGTCATAGTATTTCAGGATGAACATCCGGTAAAATACGGCCAGGGTGTCCCACATGGTGGTGAAGATCGCTCTCGGGCCGATCAGCGAGAACTTGGTGACGGGTTTTATGACGATGGGCGCTTCGGCGATCTTGTAGCCCAGATGGTAGGCGTTGACCAGGACCTCTATATCAAAGGCGAATTGTTTCACCAGGAGCCTGGGGAAGACATCGCGCAGCACCCCGACCTTGAAGAGCTTTAACCCCGTCTGCGTATCGCGGCACGGAAGGTTGAACAGAAGCTGCACCAGGGCGTAGTAGACCATGCTGATGATGCGGCGGTGGAAAGGATAGTTTACCTTGGAATTGGGATGGAGTTTCGAGCCGATCACGACGTCCGCGTTATCAAGGCGCATGATATCAAAAAGCGTCTGGATCAGGACCGGGTGCAGGTCGAGGTCCGCGTCCAGAAAAACCACGTAATCTCCGCTTACGTAATGGAGCGCTTTTTTGAGCGCCCTTCCCTTGCCGAGATTGGCGTGGTTGCGCTTGGCAAAGATCTGCGCGGGGTATTTTGCGGCGCATTCCTGTATCTTTTCGAACGTCCGGTCAGTCGAGCCGTCATCCACAACGATCAATTCCCATTGGCAGCCGGACTCCTCGAATGTCCTGACCGTCTCTTCGATATTGGAAACGATATGCTCCGCTTCGTTGTAAGCGGGCATCAGTATCGAGATCTTCCCTTTTACGTTCTGCATGGTTATCCTGCCGAGACAAAGGCCTTGGCCGCGCCTCCCTGATTTTTATATAACGCGAGCGCAAGATGCGCCGCAAAAAGCAGGCCGCCGATGACGCAGAGGACCAGCTGGACCTGCACGAGGCTCGTATGCCAGAGCATGATCGCCAGGAATTCCGCCAGCGATAAGGCCACCAGGTATTTCAGGAAGCGTAAGTCCCCGACGGAAAGAAAATACATCGCCAGGACCGAGGTCATGGTAAAGAAGGTCATGGACACGCTGAAGAACCTCCCCAAAAGGATCGAGGCTGCGGGCGCCTTTCCGGTCAACACCTTCAATACGAACGCGGGAAAAAGGTTATAGGCGATGACCGCCGCGGCGCACAGGGCTCCCGCGTAAAAAAGCGATTTTAAAAGGGTCTCCCGTGTCCCCGACTTCTGCGCGTTCTGGCTGCTCGCCTTCGGGAACATGACGATGGTGATCGCGCCCGGCAGGAAATAAAAGATCTTGCCGAGCATCTGGGCCAGCGAATAAGCGGCCGCGTCTTCAATGCTGAAGAAAAGCTTCACCAGTATCATATCGATGCTTGCCAGGCTGATGGAGCAGAAAAGTGTCAGCGCGACGGGAAGGCAATAGAGGAAAAATTTTTTTAGGTCCACGGCCGCGCCTGAATCTCCCGGCACAAGAAAGTTCTTCAAGACGGACACCCCCAGGAGTATCCCGATCACGGCGGAAACCACAAAGCCGGCAAAGGCCCCCGCCACCCCCATCCCCAGCATGATCAGCACAAAACCGATCACCAGCTTCAGCGCCCCGATCAGGATCATCGTCAGGACAAGCCATCCGAAAAGCTGCAGGCCCTGCAGGCCCCCCAGCATCAAAGGCGATATCCAGGCAGTGGCCGCCAAAAGCGCGAATAAGAAACCGCAGGAAACCGGCTGGATCTTAAGGCCGTTCATCAGGGGAGCGCTCAAAACTGCAAAGACCGCGAAGGTCGCAAGCGCGCCGAGTGATGCCCCCTTAAAAAGACGGGATAACAGTGCCTTGATATTGGCCGATTGAGCGCGGGCATTGAATTCAGCGATATATTTGACGAGGGTGGTCTGAAGGGTGCCCAGGGGCATGGAAAGCATCG
>JAQTNB010000089.1 GCA_028714055.1 Candidatus Omnitrophota bacterium | reverse complement strand
TCTCCCGCCAGGAGGTTGGTGTTGTTGATATTGATGATACCGACGATCTGGTTGATCGAAAGGCCGTATGTCTGAAGTTTAAAGGGGTCTATTTCAATGAGGACCTTGCTTT
Organism: Candidatus Omnitrophota bacterium; assembly: GCA_028714055.1. Taxonomy (GTDB): domain Bacteria; phylum Omnitrophota; class Gorgyraeia; order Gygaellales; family Profunditerraquicolaceae; genus JAQTNB01. Next base: position 5,566 of record JAQTNB010000089.1, on the reverse strand, counting down.
CCCTGCCTCCGGAAACCTCTGCGCGGGCGATGCCTTCGATCCTTTGCACCCGGTCTTTAATGAGGTCATCGACGATCTTGCGCAGTTCCTCGGGATTACGGATGTCACTGGTGACCGCCAGGATCATGATCGGCACATCCATATATTCGTATTTGGCGATGACCGGCTTTTCGATCTCCGAAGGAAGCTTATTGCGGATGCGGTTGAATTTCTCCCGCACCTCAAGCGCGGCAAAATCCATGTTCGTCCCGGGCTCAAACTCCAGGATCACCGTGCAGTTTCCCTCTTTGGATATGGAGAGGATATTTTTAAGGTGCGTGACCGAGCCCACCGCTTCTTCGACGGGCTTGGCGATGCTTTTTTCTATTTCCGAAGCGGGGATGCCGCCGCGCACATCGATATTGATGGTGATATCACCGAAGCTGATGTTCGGCATCATCTCAACCGGCAGGAGATTGAAGGTGATCACGCCGATGAGGATAATGGCGGCAAAGAGCATGGATATTGCGGTGGGCCGGTTAACGGAAAGGCTGGGTAATCCCATAATTTATTTTAGCTCAGCTCGTACCATCTTCCCGGGCCAAGAGGGCCCTTGGGGGTGAGCAGTTTTTTATCCACGAGTTCTTTAAGGTCGCGCGCCGCGGTCGGGACAGAGACGCCGAACATCTGCGAGTAGTCTTTGCGGGTGACCTTGCCCATGGTTTTGAGTTTTTCGAGTATTTCAGCCTGCCGGGGGTTCAATACGCCCGGCAAGACCCCTGTTTCCTGAGGGGGAGTTTTCGGTTTTTCTTCTTCGGAGCTCCGGGGAGCCTTCCTTTTTGATTTTATCTCCGGTTTTATGTCTTGCGGCGGTTTCTCAACGGGGGCCTCAGGCTCTTTTTCCGGTTCCGGTTTTTCTTCGGCAGGAGGGAGCAGGGGTTGTATTTCTTCCGGCGCGGCAGGCGAAACGGCGGGTTGTTCCGCCGGAAGTCCTGGTTTTATCTCTTCAGGAGGCTCTACGGGGGCCGGCACGGCTGCTTCGGGTTTTGCTTCTTCCTGAAGCGTTTCCGGAGGAGGTTGAGGCTTTACAGTTTCTTCCTGCGGCGGCTTGGCTGCCGGTTTTTCTTCTTCAGGCCGGGGCAGGGCCTCGTCTGTCAGGGCCTCTTTTTCCGGCCCTTCTTTTTGTTCTTGTGTTTCTTCGGCTGCGGGTTTCTTTTCCTCCGGGGCTGTTTCCGTTTCCGGTTTATTTTCTTCTTCTTTTTCTTCGGCAGGTTTTTGTTCTTCCGCTGCCGGTTCCTCTCTTAGGGGCCGCGGGGAGATGATCTCTATCTCCTGGGATAATTCTTCCGGCTCCGCAGGAGGCGGCAAGGGGGAGGCTTTGGGTTCTTCGTCTTTTTTCTCCTCAGGTTTTTCTGCCGGTGGTTCCTGAGAAGGAGCCTGCATACGGGCAATTTGTTTTTTCCATTCCTCTGCCGCATCTATGCCGTCATCCTTATAAATTATCTCTTCCTTACCGGGCTCAGCGGGCTCTTCTTCCGGGGCAGGTTTTTGCGGAGCGGGCTGTTCTTTGTCGGGGAGGCCGTAGAAGACGGTTTCTTGTTTTGGCGGAGGCTGGACCTCTGTCGTCTCTTCGGTCATTCCCGGAGGAAGCGATTGGCTTGCGGCAGGTTCTTTTTCTCCGGGTGGCTCAACCTCAAGGGGTTCTTCGGCTGCGGCCATTACCGGTTCAGGTTCTTTGATAAACCGTGAGACAAAAAGGTAAAGACAGGGGATAAATACCAGCGTAAGAAAGGTTGAAGATACCAGGCCTCCCATGACCGTTATGGCAAGGGGGGCCTGCAGCTCCGAGCCTTCGCCTATTCCAAGCGCAAGAGGAAACAGCCCGAACATCGTAGTAAGGGACGTAAGCATGATGGGCCTCAAGCGTGTTTTGCTCGCGTGTACCAGGGCTTCATATACGCTGTAGCCTTCGCGCCTGACTAGCTGGTTGACGAATTCTATCAGGACGATGGCGTTATTGACCGCAATACCGCCGAGCATGATAATGCCTAAATATGCTACGGAGCTCAGCGGCGTGCGGGTAATGAATAACGCGAAGGCAACGCCGATGAGGGAAAGGGGGATAGTGAACATGATCATGAACGGCTGCCAGAGGGATTCAAATTCCCCGGCCATGATCATATAGACCAGGATGATGGCCAGTACAAGCGCGAAGGCCATGCTCTGGAATGATTCCTGCATGCGCTGCTGCTCGCCGGTCAGTTCGATGGAATAGTCTTTTGATACGCGGTAACGATAGGAGCGCAAGATGCGGTTGAGGTCGGTGACGACTTCGTTGAAATTGCGCTTATAGACGTTTGCGCTGACCAGGATGCTGCGTTGCTGGTCAATGCGCTTGATCTCGGTAGGCCCTTTGCCCTGGGTCAGGGTCGCCATCTGAGAAAGAGAGACATCCAGGCCCAGGGGAGAATGGATGAGCAGCCTGCGCAGGTTCCCCATGTCGCTGCGGTCTTCGGGGCGCAGGCGCACGCGGATATCCACGTCTTCCTGGCCCTCTTTTTCCTTGAATTTAGTTGCCACGTATCCCTTGAGGGCGACCTGGGCGGTAATGGCTATATCGCGCACGGAGAGCCCGTAAAGCGAAGCCTTATCCTGCAGGATATGAAGCTTGGTCTCGGGGCTCGGCAGGGGCATGTTGTTTTTAACGCCGTATACCCCGGCTATTTTCTCGATGTCATCCCCTATGGAATCGGATATTTCGGTCAATCTGCCAAGGTCCGGCCCTTTGATCTCAATGATGATCGGCGCTCCCTGTTCCAGGGCGCTGCCGAAGGAGCTTTCCTGCGCGACGTATTCGATTTCCGCTCCCTCAAGGTTTTGTTTTTCCAGGCCGTTCTTCAGGTAGTTGATGACGTCATCGGTCGAGCGCCGGATATTGGCGCGCTTTGATTTTCTCTTGAGGTTTACCATGACCTGTGCCTGGTGGCTTCCCAGCGCCTGCAGGGTTGTTTCCTCAAGAGATGATTTTTCTTCACTCGAGCCGATATTGACCGTTACGTCCTTTGTTTCAGGCGCTTTTAGAAGCAGGCGTTCGATCTTCCTTACTACGCCCTCGGTCAATTCCAGGCGGCTTCCGGGCGCCAGGTCGATCTTGACCACGAACTGCCGTTGATCTACGCGGGGAAGGAACTGCCGCTCTGTCGTAAAGAGGATCGCAAGGCCCACCGTAAAAAGCGCGCCTATCACCAGCAGGACCATGCCTTTTTTGTCAAGCATGGCGCGGATGAAGTCTTCGTAACTTCCTCCGAGAAAACCGCTCAATTTATCGAGTTTCAGTAATTCCTTCAGGCGCCTGCTCAGGGAAGATTCGCGGTCCTCCTCGTAAGCCACCCGCTGTTTACCAAGAGACATAAAGACGGGGACCAGGCATACGGCAGTGATGATCGAGGCTACCAGGGAAAAGGTGATGGTCAGCGAAAGCTGTTTGAAGATCTGCCCCACGACTCCCACGACAAAGGCAAAAGGCAGGAATACCGCAACGGTGGTGAGCGTGGTCCCCACGACGGGAGAAAACATCTCCTCCGCGCCTTCAATACAGGCGGTCTTCTGGCCTTTTTTCATCTTACGGTGCCGGAAGATGTTCTCAATGACGACAACGGCGTTATCAACAAGCATGCCGACGCCCAGCGCCAGGCCGCCCAGGGACATGATATTAAGATTTATGTTGGTAAAGTACATAAGGCAGACGGTGGCCATGATGGAGATAGGGATGGAGGTGGTGATAACGAGGGCGGAGCGGAAATCGCGTAAGATGAGGAATAACACGATGAATGCCAGGAATGCGCCTTGTACCGCGGAATTCCGCACGCTTGCGAGAGCTTCCTGGATGAATTGCGACTGGTCGTAGGTGACCTGTATGATGACTCCCTTGGGGAGTTTCTCGGCGAGCAGCTTCTGGATCTCTTTGCGCACCCCCTTGACCACCTTTAGGGAATTAGTGCCGGATTGTTTCCTGATGACCAGAGAAACGCTCTCCTTGCCGTTGTAACGGGAGATACTTGTCTTCTCTTTTACCGTATCTTTGACCCTGGCGATATCTTTCAGGAAAACAAGGCGTTTTGCCTCTTTTTCTTTTTCTTCTTTTTCCTTGATGGTTTTTGCTTCCTCTTCAGGCAGGTCAAGGGCCGCCGGGGTCTCCTGGATCTCTTCGACCCTTTGGAATTCTCCCATCGTGCGGATAAGGTATTCATAGAAGCTTTCTTTGATGGTCCCTGCCGGGTAATTGAGGTTGGTGGCCTTGAGGCCGTCCACGACAGAGACGATGGAGATTTGCGAAGCACGCAGGCGCGGCTGGTCGATCTCAACCAGGATCTCGCGTTCGTCGCCGCCGTTAATGGTTGCGGAGGCAACGCCCTCCACCTTTTCTATGCTGTCTTTGATGTGCTTGTTGCACATCTCCCGCAGCTCTAAGGGAGTAAAAGGCCCGGTAATGGCAAGGTTCATCACCGGCAGGTCAAAGGGGTTGTATTTCATGACTACCGGTTCCTGGGATTCCCTGGGGAGGCGTTCCTTGATCAGGTCTATCTTTTCGCGCACGTTAAGCGCGGCAAAGTCCATGTTCGTTCCCCAGTTGAACTCTATCATCACCAGGGAGATGCCTTCTTTGGAGATGGAGCTGATGCGTTTTACGTTATTGACGGTGCCGGCGGCCTCTTCGACGAGCTTGGTGATAAGGCTCTCGATCTCTTCGGGAGCGGCATTCTGATAAGACGTGACTACCGTTAACTGGGGGTAGGCGATGGAGGGAAACAGTTCCTGCGGCAGGCGGGACCAGGATATGAAGCCCAAAAGGATCACCGCCGTAAAGAACATTAACGTGGTGACCGGCCGGTTGACGCAAAGCCTCGATATTTTCATAGGCGGTCAGATAAACAAAAAAAGGGGCAAGACCAATGCCTTATAGCAAAGGCACCGGTTTACCCCCTCAAGTAAAACCGTTTTTGCCAGTCCCTGTCCCTTTCTAATATGTCCCTATTATACCATATAAATAGGAAAATTCCTATTCTTTCAGGATCGTAATGAACAGCGCGGAATTCTTGTCTTCGTCAAAAGAATATTCAAGGTGGATCTTTTGCCCTGCGGCAAGGGCGTTGACCTCAAGGAATACCGGTTCAGAGGCGTCAATACTCTTTTTCGCAATGCGGGTATCACCCGTCAGCAGGACGTCCTTTTTGACGGTTTTGCCGTCTTTGTCCGCGAAGGAGATGTTCATGGTCTTGATCGGCGATTTTAAGTTCAGGGATTCGATCTTTGCGTCAACGGTGACCAGTGACCCCCGTGCCGCCCCCTGTTGATGCTGGTATGTTATAGCCGCGCGCCGTGACCGGCTTTCTTCTCCCGAATCCCTTTCCGGCGGAGGCATCTTTTCATCCGACTGCTTGGCCTCCAGCACCTTGGTTACCGTAAGGTGGTAATAGCGGATACACTCGTTTTCGCTTGTCTTCTTCCCTTCCTCGTCGACCATATGCTTAATGGTGCACCCGATATCATAAAGGCCGTCTGCGATCCCGGTCAAGGATACCAGGTT
>JAQTNB010000088.1 GCA_028714055.1 Candidatus Omnitrophota bacterium | reverse complement strand
CTTATCTTTGGCGCTCATCCTTTGTATCGGGATCCCCTTAGGCGTCCGCTGCGCCCTGAAGGAAGGGGAGGCCTTTGATAAAATAACGACGGTGCTGGTGTTCGCGGGCTTTGCAATCCCTTCATTCTGGCTTGCGCTTTTATTGATGAACCTGTTTGGCATACAACTGGGGTGGGTCCCGATCTCGGGCGTTGTCTCCCTGGATTTTGAATACCTGGGTTTCTGGGGCAAGGCAGCCGACATGGGCAGGCACCTTATCCTGCCGGTCTTTGTGCTCAGCTTAGGAAGCCTTGCGGGGATCACGCGTTATATGCGCGCTAACATGCTTGATACGCTTCATAAGCCTTACGTGCAGGCTGCCAGGGCAAAGGGCCTGCCTGAAAAAACCGTTATCTATAAGCATGCGCTGCGAAACGCGATTTTACCCGTGGTTACGATCCTCGGCCTTTCGATACCCGGATTGCTTGGGGGCAGCGTCATCTTTGAGTCGATCTTTTCCCTGCCCGGTATAGGCAGGCTTTTTTACGAAGCGGTAATGATGCGCGATTACCCGTTGATCATGGCTGAGGTAGTATTGGGTGCCGTACTTACGATGCTGGGGAACCTCCTGGCCGATATCAGCTATGCCTTTGTCGATCCGCGCATACGTTACCGTTCGGGATGATCATTGCCATGATGAGAAATAAGGCGCTGGTTACCGGTTCAGGCATTATCCTGTTATTCGCGCTTATAGCGCTCCTGGCGCCCCTGGTGAGCCCGTATGATCCGGCCGCCATCAATCAGGAGGATTTGCTTTTAGGGCCATCCCCGCGCCATCTGTTCGGGACCGACAGCCTGGGAAGGGACCTTTTAAGCCGCATGATCTACGGCGCCCGCATTTCTTTAAGCGTGGGCCTGGTAGCCGTAGGCATCGCAACACTGATGGGTATTGTGCTGGGTTCGGCCGCCGGTTTTTACGGAGGGCTTCTTGACGCGTTGATCATGCGCTTTGTAGACGTGATGCTTTGTTTCCCGTCTTTCTTTTTACTCCTGGCAGTGGTCTCGGTCTTTGACCCGTCGATCTTCAATATCATGTGCATTATAGGGCTTACAAGCTGGATGGGGCCGGCCCGGCTTGTGCGCGCCGAAATACTCTCCCTTAAAGAAAGGGAATTCATCCAGGCTGCCAGGGTTATCGGAGCAACGCATACCCGGATAATCGTAAAGCATCTTCTGCCTAACGCGGCAGGCCCGCTTCTGGTAAACGCAACGCTCGGGATCTCGGGGGCGATACTCCTTGAATCGGGATTGAGTTTCCTGGGGCTGGGAGTGCAGCCGCCGGTTGCCAGCTGGGGCAACATCCTTATCGAATCAAAATCGACCCTGGGCGTTGCCTGGTGGATCACGGTATTCCCGGGCTGCGCGATACTGCTGACGATATTAGGCTTTAACATGCTTGCCGAAGGACTCAGGAGCCAAAATGGCTGAAACAGAAGGCGTACTTAAGATCAAGGATTTATTCCTTGAGTTTCCGGGTAACGCAGGGGCCAGGCCCGTCCTGCAGGGAGTAAATCTAACTTTACGGGAGGCAGAGGCATTGGTCCTGGCCGGAGAATCAGGGTCAGGCAAGAGCATTACCGCCCTTAGTTGTACCGCCAACCTTCCCCGTAACGCAAAGATCACCTCCGGAAGCATCATCTACCGCGGCCAGGAGGTTTTAAAGATGAGGAAAGAGGAATTACGCGGTATCAGGGGCAGGGAGATCGCCTATGTTTTTCAGGAGCCGGCCGCGTATCTGAATCCGCTTTTCACTGTCGGCAGCCAGATCGCCGAAGCGATCATCCGGCATCGAAACCAGCCTCTTGGTAAAGCGCTGCAAATAGCGGAAGCGCTGCTTGAGCAGGTGCGCATCCCTGATCCCGGCAGGGTCTTGTCAAGCTATCCTCATCAGCTTTCCGGAGGGATGAATCAGAGGGTATTCATAGCCATGAGCCTTGCCGCGCACCCAAAGGTGCTTATCGCGGATGAGCCGACCACTTCGCTTGACGCAACGGCTGAATCACAGATACTCCGGCTTTTTACCGACCTGATGCAAGAATACCGTTTTGCCCTGCTTTTTATTACCCATAACCTCTCCATCGCAAAGAGAATAGCCGAGCGCGTCTGTATTATGTTTCAGGGAAGGGTGGTAGAAGAAGGCTCCTGGCAGGAGGTCAGCGCATCCCCGCGTCATTTTCATACCAGAGAGCTGATGGAGGCCTATGAAAAGATCGGCAGGCTTTGATTATCTACTTAAACTTATATAGATTTACCTAAACTTACTTATATTACATATGGCGCTGCTTGAACTGAAAAACATATCCAAGTCTTTTTATCTCAACGAAGGGTTCTGGAAGGGGCCTTTACGCAGCATATCCGCGCTTAAAGATATCGATTTGTCGGTGGAAGAATTCAAAACCCTGGGCGTTGTCGGAGAATCGGGAAGCGGGAAGACCACCCTGGCAAAGATCATGCTGAGGCTTATTGTTCCGACTTCGGGTGAAGTGTATTTTGACCCGGGCCTGCTGCCTTATTTCCGCAGGGACGCGCAGATAATCTTCCAGAATCCCTATAACAGCCTGAATCCCAAGATGCGGATTATCGAGGCAGTCGCAGAACCCATGCTTATCCATGGGATAGCCGCGCGCAAGGAGATCCCCGGCAGGGTGGCAGAGCTGCTTAAGACGTGCGGGTTAGCAGAAGATTCCCTGGACCGTTACCCCCATGAGTTTTCAGGAGGCCAGCGCCAGCGCATTGCAATCGCCCGCGCGCTTGCAAGCAGGCCGAAATTCCTTATCTTGGATGAGCCCGTATCATCGCTTGACCTGACAATCCAGGCAAAACTGGTTGACCTTTTCCTTGAACTCAGAGACAAGTTCAAATTGACCTATGTTTTTATCAGCCACAACCTGGCGTTGATAAAGAAGACCTGCGATACGGTGGCCGTCTTACGCGGGGGCTTGCTGGTTGAAAAGGGGGAGGCTTGTCAGGTGCTGCAGAGCCCGCGGCATCCCTATACAAGGCAGCTGGTTGAGGCAGCGCGGGAGGCTTAAAAGAGCATATGCGTTCTTGTAAGCAGGCTGATTTTATGATACACTTTATATGTAGGATAACCGTAATTTTAGGCCGGCAAGCCCCGTCTTTTTGTATGGCGGGGCTTGTCTTCTAAAGGCAGGGTGGATATGCGTAATAAAGGAACGACGCTTGTCGAGATACTGATCGCAACATTGATATTTACCGTCGCGCTTGCAGCGCTCCTGGGGGTGGTTGTCTCGATCCTCTACCTCATCGATACTTCGCGCGAAGAGGCCATAGCGGTTACGGACCTGCGCAGCCTGATGGAGCGTATCAGGGCGACCGGTTTCAGCAGTATCACGGCCCAGTTCCCGAACGGCGTCGCCGACGGCTCGGCGGGAAACACGTATCAGGATGTGGTGGGGGGGTATCGCCTGAGCGCTGAAACCATAACCGTGACGTATGCGGATACCAGTGCCGACCCTCTTGAGATACGCGCGGTCCTTACCTGGCAGGACAAGCGGGGGCGCACCCATACGGTTGCGACCTCTACGTTCCGGACGAGGTAACGTTTATGAGAAAAAAAGGCCTTACCCTTATTGAGCTTGTCATCGCGTCCTCTATCCTTTTTATAGTGATAGCGGGGATATACTCGGTCTATGTCTCAGGGCTTAAATTCTGGGACGAGGCAAACGAGACCGCTGACCTGCAGGCGGAGGCGCGCAATGCCATGGATTTCATGGTAAAGGAGCTGCGCAATGCTACCAGGGTTTCAACAGAGCCGGCGGCGGCCAATCCCAATATCGTAATCCCGGCATCTCCTAATAACAACCAGATAACGTTCTATCTGCCGGCTGACGTTGATGACGACGATCTGCTCACCGATGAAGACGGGGCAGCTGAATGGGACCTGGGCAGTCCCGTAACATACCAGGTCAGTAACGGGTCCCTGGTCAGAGTTTCCGGCGGAACGCAAAGGGTCCTGGCAAACGGCGTGACCGCGGTGTGGTTTGAGGATATCGATACCCCCGACCTTACGCTTTCAATGTTTGAAGTGCGTATTACCTTGAGTATGGATAAGACCAGCACGCGGGGAAGGACTTTGTCGTATACGCTTGTTTCTCTGGCAAGGCTGAGGAACTGAGGTGAGCGAATATGCAAAAAAATAACGGGCAGGCCCTCATAGTTTCGTACCTGGCGATCTCGGTATTCATACTCATATCTGCCGCGCTTTCGGCAAAAGGGGTAAGCGAAAGGTCCATTGCCCTGCGCAACAGGCTGCATATGGAGGCGTTTTACATGGCAGAGGGGGCAACGGAGAACGCCATATCCGAGCTTACCTCCGGTATCGCCAATTACCAGCTTGATACGGATATCGCCGCATTGAGTGTTACGACTAATTTTACTACCGCCAACGGCTTATTGATAAATTCGACTATTTCGGAACTTGCCGAAAACGATACCCTGATCCTCGAAGGGCAGACCAATGTCTGGACGCGTAATTACGAGATCGTGACTTCCGCGGTCCATCCGCAAAACGCCGCTATCAATGTGACGGTCCACCAGATCATATCCCGGCGCCTTATCCCGACATTCCAGCACTCGGTATTCTACGAAGACGACCTTGAGGTGCTCCCGGGCGCGAATATGAACCTGAGCGGCAGGATCCATTGTAATGACGATATATATCTGGATGCCGAGTCGGGTAAAATGCTGACCATTGACTCGACATACCTGCGCTCCGCAGGCGACATATATAATAAAAGAAAGAATACGAATGCCACCATCGCGGGCGACGTGAACATTACGGCCAATGGCACGGGCACGGGTTATCGCATGAACAATCTTGACTGCGAAGACTCAAACTGGACCACCGAAGCGATCGCCCGCTGGAACGGGACGGTCATGTCAAGCGTCCACGGGGTGACCGAGCTTACCGCGCCGTCGGTCGCGTCTGTCCAGCCGGGGGGCTACTATGCCTCGGAGGCAAGCGTGGTGGTTACCGACGATGTCATCACGAAAGACGGCGAACCGTTAACGCCGGGGGTGAATTGCCCGGTCGGCACGGTTATCGTAAACCAGACTTTGTATGATCACCGGGAGAACGGTTATGTCCGCACCGTTAACATAGATCTGAGGAAATTGGCAAACCTGGGCAACGAAGTCAACGCGACGAACGTCACGTATCCCAACAACATGCCTTCAAACGGGCTCTTATACGCGACCGCGACCGGAACCCGGCCGGCAATACGCCTGGTAAATGCCGCCGAGATCGACAGAGATGACGGCCTGACGGTTGTCTCAAACGACCCCGTGTATATCCAGGGGAATTATAATTCCGTCAATAAGACATCCGCGGCTGTCATCTGCGACGCGATCAATATCCTTTCCAATAAGTGGAATGACTCAAATAGCTCGGCAGAAACTTTGACTACGCGCGTCGCCAATGAGACAACGATCAACTCCGCCTTTATCGCGGGGGTCGATACGACAACCTCCAGCAATTACAACGGCGGCCTTGAGAACTATCCCCGCTTGCATGAAGACTGGGGCAGTAAAAATTTGAATATCAGGGGCTCTTTTGTCGCCTTATGGGACAGCTCCATCGCAAACGGCACCTGGGCTTACGGCGGCGACAATTATAACGCGCC
>JAQTNB010000087.1 GCA_028714055.1 Candidatus Omnitrophota bacterium | reverse complement strand
ACTCGCGCAGCCGGCATGCAAGGACTACGGGGCCTTAACGCTTTTCGTCCGGTATCACGCGTTCCCCAAGGCCTGCTTTCATATCAAGCGCGCCTCGTTTTTCCCCGTCCCGAAAGTCGATTCCACGTTCCTTTCCCTTGAAATGAGGGAGGAGCCGCTGTTGGAAAACGAAAAAGAAAAGGAATTTTTTAAGATAGTCAGGAGGGCGTTCTGCCAGAGGCGCAAGACCCTGAAAAACAGCCTTAAGGGCGCGGTCTCCCCGCAGCGGACCGAGGCCTTTTGCGGCCAGAGGGGCCTTGCCGCAACCGTGCGGCCGGAAGAGCTCTCCTTAGAAGATTTCATCGCCCTGGTAAATTTTTAAAAAAAGTGTTGACAAAACACAAAATATATTCTATATTTAAGGCTTTACATAAAGCCAAAAGATAGCCTTTCCGAAGTTTACTCTATTTACAACAGGCTATTAGGTTAAAAAAAGAATTTACAAAGATTCTTGGGTGTGTTTTTTTTGTCTCTGGAGGGGAAAACCCCGTGAAGCTCAGTCGCTGGAGTAGCTCAGTTGGTAGAGCACGTCCTTGGTAAGGACGGGGTCACGGGTTCAATTCCCGTCTCCAGCTTTATCGTAAAACGCAGCAGAAAAACGGAATAGAGTCATGCGAGAAATCATAAACTTGGAATGCACGGTGTGTAAGAACAGGAATTACACCACCACCAAAAACAAGAAACTCCACCAGGAAAAACTTGAGATCAAGAAATTCTGCAGGTTTTGCCGGAAACATACTCCGCATAAGGAGATTAAATAACCAGATGGTACGCACCGCGATCGTAAAAAACATCTTCGGCATAGGAGCGTCGGTTAAAGGCAAACCAACGGTCTCCAAAACCGTTACTGCAGGTTCGATCCCTGCCGCTCCTGTTTGTGTATTCTGCCATCCGGCAGGGGTGGCTTGGGGCATGAAGGCATAAGCGATGAATCCGGCACAAAAGACAATAAATTTTGTAGCAGAGGTCAAGGCGGAACTGGGCAAGGTATCCTGGTCAACGCGCCAGGAATTGATCGGCGCAACATTAGTCGTGATCGTGGTGACTTCGATCGCAACGCTGTTTATCGGGTTGATCGACCTTTCGCTCTCTAAAATCTTAAGCATTATTTTCAGATGAAGCATTGGTACGTCGTACATACGCAGACCGGGCTGGAAGATAAGGTCAAATCTTACATCGAGAACAAGGTTTCTTCGGACGGGCTCCAGGAATTCATAAACAAGGTCGTCATTCCCACCGAACAGATCTCCGAAGTTCGCTCAGGCAAGCGTAAGATCTCCCAGAGGAAGTTTTTCCCCGGTTACGTGCTGGTGGAGATGGACTTAAACGACCAGACGTACTTGGCGATCAAAAGCACCCCCGGCGTGACCGGCTTCATCGGCCTCGGCAGAAAACCGATGCCGCTTCCGCAGGCGGACGTGGACAACATCCTTAAAAAAACTGAGGAGACGGCCACCAAGCCTACCCCGAAGATCATCTTCGAAAAAGGGGAGCAGGTGCGCGTCACGGAAGGGCCCTTTGTGAATTTTAACGGCACCATCGAAGAAATACACCCCGAAAGAGGCAAGCTTAAGGTGAGCGTTTCCATATTCGGCAGGTCCACTCCCGTAGAGCTTGAGTACTGGCAGGTGGAGAAAGTTTGACATGGCAAAGAAAATCGTCGCACAGATAAAATTATATGTCCCGGCAGGCCAGGCAAACCCGGCGCCTCCGGTAGGCCCGGCACTGGGGCAGCATGGCGTCAATATCATGCAGTTCTGCAAGCAGTTCAACGAGCAGAGCAAGGACAAGGCAGGCCTCATACTCCCGGCGGTCATTTCCGTTTATGAGGACAGGACCTTTTCCTTTATAATAAAGAGCCCCCCGTCATCCGTCCTGTTGAAGCGGGCGGCAAACCTCGCCAAGGCCTCGGGCACCGCCGGCAGGGAGACGATCGGCACGGTCACCAAAAAGCAGGTTGAAGAGATCGCGAAACTTAAAATGAAAGACCTTAACACTTCCGACATTGCCGTTGCCATCAAGGTCATCTCCGGCACTGCGCGGAGCATGGGCATAACCGTCCAGGAAGACAAATGAACACACACAGCAAAAGATACCGGGAATCCCTTAAACACGTAGAGCTGGAAAAGGTCTACACCCTCAAGGACGCCATCACACAGATCAAGAAGATGTCCAATACGAAATTTAACGGGGCGGTCGACCTGCATTTCCATCTGAACGTCGATTCCAAGAAAAGCGACCAGATGGTCCGCGGGACGGTCGTGCTTCCTCACGGGACAGGCAAGAAAGTGCGCGTGGCGGTTTTCTGCAAAGGCGAGCATGACCGCATCGCCCGCGAAGCCCAGGCTGACCACGTCGGGAGCAACGACCTGATCGATAAGGTCGCCGGCGGGTTCCTTGATTTTGACTGCGCGATCGCCACGCCCGAAATGATGAAAGACTTGAGCAAGCTGGGCAAGATACTCGGCCCCCGGGGCCTTATGCCCAGCCCCAAAACCGGCACGGTCACCAACGATATCGCAAAGGCCATCGAAGACGTCAGGAAAGGCAAGGTCGAATTCCGCGTCGATAAACAGGGCGGGGTGCACCTTGCGGTCGGCAGGGTATCTTTTACGGAAGAGCAGCTTTACGACAATGCCTCCCGTATCATCGAGGCGTTGAATGACGCCCGGCCGTCATCGGTGAAAGGAAAATTCGTAAAAAGCCTGAGCATCTCTTCAAGCATGAACCCGGGATTAAGGATTAACTCATGAAAAAGCTTGGTGCCATATTCAGGGAAACCCTGGAAAGCCGGATAAAAGAGAACCTCAAAAGCTCCTCCAACGTCTTTATCATAAATTACGCGAAGCTCTCAAGCCCCGACATGAGCCAGCTGCGCCAGGCCCTGAAAGGCACCCGCGCCTCGCTTTTTGTGGCCAAGAATACGGTTGCCAAACGTGCCCTGAAGGAATCCGGCTATGAATCGCTCGTAGGCCTGCTTGAAGGGCCGTGCGGCCTCGTCTTTATACCGGATGAACCGGTGGTCACCTCAAAGGCGCTCTGCGATTTTACCAAGGACCATGAGAACCTCAAGCTTGCCGGCGGATGTATGGGAGAAAAGGTGCTCGCCGCAGCGGATATTCAGGCCATGGCAAAGCTTCCTTCCAAAGAAGTCCTCAGGACCCAGGTAGTCATCGGCCTTAAGTCGCCGATCACCGGATTAGTCATGGTCTTGAAAGGGAATTTAAGGAAACTGGTGTTCTGCCTCGAGCAGATCAAACAAAAGAAAAATGATAAGGCATAATAGAAAAGATTACTCCTCGCCATATACGCCGGACAGATTCCTTTCGGAATCCGTCTCGGCATGGCTCGGAGTTAATCCAGATAGGATAGGCCCTCCCTCCATTAAGGAGGGGCCTAATTCGCGCATACAATTTACGTCGTTCGCCGCAAGGGTGGCACTCCGTAAATTGTGCGCTCATTAAAAGGAGAGGGAAAAATGGCAAACGAAAAACTCGATGAAATGATGAAGACAATCGAAGGCCTGTCAGTGCTTGAGCTTTCGGACCTCGTCAAGGCGCTTGAGGAGAAGTTCGGGGTTTCGGCGAACATGCCGATGATGGCCGCACCTATGGCCGGAGGCGCAGCCGGCGGAGCCGCACCTGCCGCAGAGGAAAAAACCGTATTTACCGTGGTATTGACGGGCGCGGGCGCAAACAAGATAGCGGTCATCAAAGAGGTCAGGACCATGACCAGCCTCGGGCTTAAAGAAGCCAAGGACCTGGTTGACGGCGCTCCCAAGCCCGTGAAAGACGGCGTCCCGAAAGAAGAAGCCGAGGAAATGAAGAAGAAGCTTGAAGCTGCCGGAGCAACGGTAGAATTAAAATAACATGCCGTTGGGTCTTTCCGTGCGCAGCCTCACCGCTGCCCGGAACGGTGATTCTTTGTAAAACATTCGGCGCGCGGCTGGGGTCATAAAGGGTTCAATACCCGGGAAAGAAATCTTATGAGCGTGACTAAACGTAAAAGTTTTGCCAAATTCAAGGAAGTCTACGACCTTCCCCACCTTTTAGACATACAGGTTGAGTCATACCTGGAATACCTGCAGATGGACGTTCCGCCCTCGGAACGCAAGCATCAGGGCCTGCAGGAAGTCTTTGCCGACATGTTCCCCATCGAGAACCAGAACCGCTCGGTAAGGCTTGAGTATATCAGTTATTCGCTGGGCAAGCCCAAATACGGCATTTCCGAATCAAAGCGCCGGGGCCTCAGTTTCGCCGCTCCCCTAAAGGTCAAATTCAGGCTGATCACCCCGCGCGAGACAAAAGAGCAGGATGCCTATTTCGGGGAAATGCCCCTGATGACCGAAACCGGGAATTTCATCATTAACGGAGATGAGCGCGTTGTCGTCAACCAGCTGCAGCGTTCTCCCGGCATATCCTTCGAAGAGGAAGACCATCCGACCGGAAAAAAGATATTTTACGGGCGCGTCATACCCTACCGCGGAGCCTGGCTTGAATTCAAATACGACCTTACCGAGACCATTATCGCCTACATAGACCGCCGCCGTAATTTTCCCGCGACCCAGATCTTAAGGATCCTGGGCTTCAGCACGGACGAGGAGATACTCGGTTGTTTTGAAAAAGAGCACCCGGAGATCATCAACACCCTTAAAAAGGACCTGACCAAGAATAAAGAAGAAGCGCACCTTGATTTTTACCGCAAGATGAGGCCGACCGAACCGGTGACGAAAGAGGCGGCCGAAATGCTCTTTTACCGGCTGTTTTTCGACCCGAACCGTTACGACCTTGAGCGGGTCGGAAGGTTCATCCTCAACAGAAAACTCGGGATGGACGTCGCGCTTGACAAAAGGATACTTGATTCCGAAACCGTGATCAAGGTCATCGAGTACCTCATCAGGCTCAAATCCGGGCAGGGAAAGATCGACGATATCGACCACCTGGGCAACCGGCGCATCAAGACCGTAGGCGAGCTGGTGCAGAACCAGGTCAGGATAGGCTTATCAAGGATCGAGCGCTCCATCAGGGAACGCCTGAGCATCATCGGCGAATTCGACAACTTAAGCGTCCATTACCTTATTAATTCCAAGCTTCTCTCAAACCAGATAAAGGATTTCTTTACCCGCAGCCAGCTTTCGCAGTTTTTGGACCAGGTCAACCCCCTGGCGGAAATGACCCACAAACGCAGGCTCAGTGCCCTGGGCCCCGGAGGCCTTTCCCGGGAACGCGCCGGTTTTGAAGTGCGCGACATCCACTCTTCGCATTACGGAAGGGTATGCCCGATAGAAACGCCCGAAGGCCCGAATATCGGCCTGATCGCCTCATTAAGCACCTACGCGCGCGTCAATAACCTGGGCCTCCTTGAAACCCCTTACCGTAAGGTAGAGGACGGAAGGGTCACCCGTAAGATCGAATACCTTACCGCCGATATCGAAGAAGACAAGGTGATCGCGCAGGCAAACGTCCCTCTTGATCCGGAAGGGAATTTCGTGGAACGCGATGTTTACTGCCGTTTCAAAGGCGATTTTCCCAAGGTCCCGCCGAAGCAGGTGGAATTCATGGACGTTTCTCCCAAGCAGCTCGTTTCGGTCGCCGCCTCGATCATACCTTTTCTTGAGCACGACGACGCAAACCGCGCGCTCATGGGCTCAAACATGCAAAGGCAGGCTGTCCCTTTGATGGTGCCTGAGGCGCCGATCGTCGGAACGATGATGGAAGG
>JAQTNB010000086.1 GCA_028714055.1 Candidatus Omnitrophota bacterium | reverse complement strand
AAGGCCGTATAACGCGCCTCCGCACAAAGAAGGATAAAAATCCGCGCCAAAGATCCTTAAGAAGATAAAGACGCCGATTGCCGCTAAAAAAAGCCTCCCCAGCAGAAAAAAGTCGCGCAGGCACCAAGGGGCAATGTCCTGCAGGAGCTGATACGGGAACAGCACCCGCGTGCTGAAAGATTCCTGGAGAAGCGATCCGCAGGCGATAAAAGGGTTCCAGAGCGGGTATGTCCCGCGCCTGAGCTGCTTTCCGACAAAAAGGTCAATCGGCTCCTCATAGGCGGCAGGCGAGGCAATATCTACATTGAAGGTGTTCGGGTATTCCTTGGTCATCATACGCTCATGCTCGGGAGGAAAATACGCAAACCACGGATACCGCGCGGCCGCCGAAGCGGTCCTGCCGTAAAAGACAACCGGGGCGTATACCGCGCAGATGATCACGGCATACGCGACTGCCGCTTTATGCGCGCGTGTCTTTTTTAACCACTCCCGTATCAATACAATAATCATAGTAGCGGGCCCTTGCTGTGTTTCAGAGGATTCGACGAAGGAAAGGTCAGAAAACAAAGGTATCCCAGCAACGCAAATATTGCCAGGCCGGCAGACCAGAGCGCTTTTTTCTGGGTCCCTCCCCGGTAGAGCCATGTGACCACATGGCTGCCCGGAGGCAGTTCTATCGAACGCAGGCATCCATGATACCTTTGCCCCGCGGAAGGCCGTGCATCTACCAACACGTCCCACCCGGGATAATCAAGGTCGGCCAAAACCAGCCGTTCCCCTTCCTGGACAGAGACCTTAAGCATCAGGCAAGCCTGCCCGTCTTTCAAGAACTCGACACCCCCCCGCCGCCGGCCGGATGCAGATACAAGGTAGGCGCGCCCCAGATAATGGATATTTTCCCATACCCGGTGGGACGGCCAGGAAAGATCGTTCCTTAAAACCCATCCTGCGCCCGGGCGGCGAGCCGTATCTTCGCCCAGGAGTACCAGGAAACGCACACCGTAAACACTTAATGCCCGGGCATCGGGTTTTTCCAGCGTCATCCAGTACGGATGCCCCGACTCTTCTTTAATCAGGCCGTCTGCGCGCAGGCTCTTTTCAAAATTCATATTATAGACGCTCGTATAATTAGGAAGGGTTTTTAATCCAGCCAGGGCAGTCGTATTATCCGTCCCTCCCCAGAGGCTCACCCGCCACCCCCCTCCTGTATGCGCGCCGTTACCCGGAGCAAGCCGGCGATAATAGGCGAGGTTTTGCATAAAATCAGGGCATTGCAGGTACGGAGGCTGGACCGTCAGGTTGATCACCGAGGAATTCCAGGCGCATGACGGGGTAACGGTTACGCGCGCAAACGCGGCAAAAACAACCGTCGATACGAGAGCCAAGGCAATGCCAACGCGGCGGATCAAAAGCGGCGTCTTAAGCCATCCCGCGCATGCCATACCCATGCCTGCCGCAGCGCACGCCAGCATCGCCGCGGTGACGCGGGGAAAACCCCGGAAGAAACACAGGGCCGCTATAATGGCGGTAAAAACTGCGGCGGCCAGCGTAAGCCGCAACTCAAAAATACCCCACCGGCCGATGCGTTCTATCCCTTGCGCCGCAAAAACCGCTAAAGACAAACAAAACACAAACATGCTGCGCCAGACATCAAGCGAGGCAAGCGCCGACGAAGAACGGCACTGCAGCAGACGGAAAACAAGATACAAAAGAGGGATACTGGCAGCGCAGAGAAAATACCTCGACGGATAGCTTGAATCTTTGAGGTCCGGCTTTGCCGATAACGCCAGCCAAAGAAAGGCAGGGCCGAAGTAAAAATAAAAAACGTCGTACGGTAATTCGTGCAGCCAACGATTGGTAAAGATCGCGGTAAAAAGATTGGCAAACGACGGGGTCAATATCCCCACGGAATTTTTTAATGCCCGCGAACTTTGGGAAAGCCACTCATAGAGCGGAACGTATGCCGCCAGCCCTGTCAAGGCCGCAAGGAATATAACCGGCAGCCAGACAATGCAATAACTTTTTTTCCCCCGTACCGGCAGGCACGCCAAACGGTCGAGGGCCACTCCTGCGTAGAGATACAACGCGGTATCGGCATCGCAGGCCTGGGCCGCAAGGACGAGGCAGGCGCCGGCCAGCCAAAGCCAGCGTGCCTTCAGGGTGCGGTCGTAACGATGCGCGAAAAACAGGCACCAGGGTAACAGGGTGATCCCCAGAAAACCCAGGTGATAGGAGTGTAAAAAAAAGACCGGCCCGCAGAGCGCATAACATGCGGTCCCGGCGGAAGCCGAGAACTTTCGCATCCCCAGCGACCGCAAAAATGTCCAGGCACCCAGCAGCGCCAGGAACAACCCGGCGATGACCTCAATGGTGTGCGCACGGGCGGCATCGAAGAAGGCATAGAGGATGAGGGCGGGGTGAAAAACGGTTGTGGTCCCGTCGATAACGGGCTGGCCCAGGTTAAACAGGCTGTTCCAATACGGCAAAGACCCCTGCAAAAAAGACCGTGCCGCTAAACTGTTCAAAGGCAGATGGAGGTTCAGGGCGTCCGACCCGTTGACCGCCCAATAACCCAGGAAAACGGGATAATACAACGCCGCAGCCACGCAGCCGCAGAATAATATAGGGAAGGATTGGTTTTTTATCCAAGCCGTAAGCGCTTTGCGCATATTATTTTTTCGCCGTTACCTTGAGCGTCCGCTGATCGATGATCCAGGCGGCTTCCTCCTTGCCGGAAAAACAATCGATCTGGCGCGGCGGGAACAGCCACTCGTAGGTGCCGCGCATGCAACGTTGCCCCATCTCGTTATTCCAGCACAAAGAAGGCAGTTTTTTGACGACCTCGCGGTCGATAAAGAGCTTTTTATCCGGTGTGATCCTCTGCTCATCAAGCCCGCGGGCGATATTCGTAATGATTACCCTGACGGGAGCAAGCTCCCGCGTCAAGAAAAGCACCCCTGCCTTTGAAGACCTGATATTCAAAACCAGCGATACGACCAACAGCAGGAAAGCCGCCTTTGCGATAATCCTGCGCCTGTCCTCCAGGCCCTGCACAAAGCACGCCAGGGCGAGCAAAACGAAGGCATTGGGGATGTATTGAAACCTGAACTGGGTAAGATTGTAAAGGCTTGAATTGACCAGGGACTTGAACCAGAACAGGATAAAGAGCTCGGAAAGCAAAAGGTACATGAAAAAAACAAAAGCGCCGAATGCCAGTCTGTTTTTCTGCCGGTACAACCAGACCGCTGCCAGAACGATAGCCACGGCAACAGCTCCCCCTCCGGCAAAAGTAAGTATATCGATATCAACGGGCACACGCCCGATCAGGCCGCTCATATTCAGGTTGTTATCACCCGTATCGAGAGGATAGGCGAGCCACGGCAGAAGGTTGATCAGAATATTATTATAGAACACGTTTAAAAACACCAAAAAAACCGACGGGGGAAGGGCGGTGAGCAAAAAAAGCGGGCTTAAGCTGATGCCAGGGCCGCGGTATGCCTTGAACATCCTGTCGATACAGAACAGTGCTGCGTATACCGCATAGATTGCCACGACCAGTGCAATGGTTGCGCCGGCGCGGGAAGGTGCCGGTGAGATAAGGCCCTGCCTTCGCGAAAACCGTTTCACCCAATAAAGCAGGGCAAAGGACAACGGCCAGAGAAAAAACACTTCATACAACAGCATTCCGCAGAGCGAAAGAAACGCAATAACGGCCAGAATGAATTTATTCCCCGAGCGCTCATAACGGTCATAGAGCAGGAAGGCGCAAAGAAACAGGCAAAAGCTTAAGATGATATGGGAGTGAAACGCCCAGCAGACGATATCGAAATGAGAAAAAAGAAACCCGAAAAGAAAAAGCAGCGCCAGCACTATTCCCTTGCGCAGAGAAAAAACCATCGCCGTCTTGTACAGCAGAAAAATACTGGCGCAATAGAAAGAGAAATTCAGGATCTGCGGGAAAACATACCGGCTGCCGAAAACCAGGTGTTCGCCATAGGACATCAGGAACGACAGCGGCCTGAAAGTCGCGTTGATCAAAGGGTCGTGCGCCAGCAGGCACGCCCATTTCAGGGGCCCTCCGATAGCATCGATACGGTAGAAAAAATAGAGCGCCGGCCAGTAGTCGCTGCGCGGGGGATGGAAGAACGAGGGATAATACACCGCCAGCAGCGCGCCGAACAGCGCTGCAAAGTACGCCCAAACCCGATACCTGCGCACCCGGGAAGCCAGGGCCTTAAGGACTCGCATGTATTGATCCTTTCAACCGGTCGGCAAGGTCATGGCGCGCATATTTACGCAACTCCTGCTCTTGGATGCGGGCATCGCCTTTTCTGTCGTTTCGCAAATATGATTCGCCCAGAAAATAACGGGCTTCCGTATCTCCCGGATTTTTAGCCAGCACCTTTTCCAGGTATCGTATGAATTTGCGCTCCCTGCCCTCCTGCAAATAAACATCCTTCAGGTTGGCATACGCGCCGAAGATGTCGTAATATTTCAACCCGATCGCCCGCTCTAAAAAAACCCTTGCCCGGTCCGTCATCCCCTTTTCCCTGAAGGTCACGCCGAGTATAAAATATGCCCCTGATTCACGGGGATTAAGCTGTATGACCCGGTACCAACACTTGATCGCATTGTCATAATGGGCTTCATTGCTGTAGATCTTGGCGAGCTTCGAATACAATTCCCCCAGCGTCCAATATGCCATGGCAAAACCCGGGTCGATGTCTATTGCGCGCTGAAAATTCTCCCGGGCTTTCTCGTAGACCAGTTTCTGGACATACGGTATCCGAAAGACGTAATAAACGTCGACGTCTCCGGGGTCGATGGCAAGGGCGCGGCGGGAATAGAGTATGTCTTTTTTATAGCCTCCGCTTTTCCCGTAAATCTCGGCCAGCCCGTGATAGGCGGCGACGCACCGGGGGTCAAGCGCGATCGCCCGGTGGTAACAGGCAAGTGCCTCGGCTGGTTTGCCGTTGAGCTGCCAGGCAAGGCCTAATTCACAGTATGCGAATGCATCGTGCGGGTTTTTCTCAACAGCCCGCCGGTAATAATGCAACGGTTTTGCAAAATCACCCTTTTTCGAGTAGGCGACAGCCAGGTAATAGAACGCCAGGGGGTCCCGGGGATTCAGGCGCAGCGCAGCCTCACATGAGGGGATTGCCTGGTCATAAAATCCCTGGGCAAGCCAGGCCTTTGCCTCTCGCAGATAGTCGTTCTCTCCTGCGGCTAAGGCGCCCGATGAGGGCAACACAAGCCACGCCAGACAGAGCGCCCAACCGGCAGCGCTGCTTGTAAACCGGCGGAATGTTAAGAAGTTACTGGTCAATAGCGTGTTTGAGCTCTTCGGCAAAAAGGACATTTCCGTCCTGTTTCATTTTCTCTATGAAACGGCGGGCCCCTGCCTTGTCTTTCTTGTTCCGGTATACCTCCATCAGCCCGTAATACGCATCTTTAACCGAGGGATCAAGGGCGACCGCTTTGGTAAAATATTCCAGGGCTTCGGCATACTGCCCCCGGGAATTATAAAGTGTTGCGATAGTCGTATAGATACCGTAGGTGTCCGGCTTGAGCTCGAGCGCCAGCTTATAATATTCCACGGCCTTTTCAATATTACCCCCCACTTCGTAAAGGCTGGCAATAGCGGAATACACGTCGAATGCGCGGGGATTAAGCTCGAGCGCCTTGGTGTAAAAAGCGATGGCTTCGGCGTGTTTTCCCTGGGATTGATACAGGTCGGCCAAGGTCAAGCATACATTGAAATCCCCGGGGTTGACC
>JAQTNB010000085.1 GCA_028714055.1 Candidatus Omnitrophota bacterium | reverse complement strand
GACGATAATGATCTTCGTTTTCTTTCTCAGTTCTTCCACCGCAAGGTTTACGGCCCTGAACGGGCAATCCAGGGCTTCCATAAAGACCCTTCCCTGGACGTTTACCACGCCGACCTTCAGGTCGCCGGCGCTAAACACCTCTGCGCCTCTGCCCGGAGCGCCCGGAGGGAAATTAACGGGCCGGATGATCCGGGGCTCCCGTTCGATGATCTCGAAAATATCGCTCTTCTTCCAGATATGGTCTCCAGAGGTCAAGACGTCCACACCCGCATCAAAAAGGTCTTGAGAGATCCTCGCGGTAATCCCCGATCCGCCGGCCGCGTTTTCAGCGTTGGCAACCGCGAAATCCAGTCCAAACTCTTTTTTTAAGCCCGGCAATAACCCGCGCACCGCATCCCTTCCCGGGCTGCCCACGATATCGCCGGCAAACAGTATCTTCATATCCTCTGAGCTCCTGACTTTTCCTTATCGGTAATCCGGGGTTGCCGCACAATGACTACTTTGCGTATTCGATCGCCCTTGTTTCGCGGATAACCGTTACCTTGATCTGCCCCGGGTATTCCATGCCTTCTTCGATCTTTTTACGGATATCGCGGGCTAAGGCCACCGCGTCCGGATCGGAGATCCTTTCCGGCTGCACGATCACGCGTATTTCACGGCCCGCCTGTATCGCGTATGACTTCTCCACGCCTTTGAAAACATTGGCGATGGATTCAAGCTTCTCCAGGCGCTTTATGTAGGTCTCTAAAGTTTCACGCCTGGCCCCCGGCCTGCTGGCGCTGATGGCATCCGCCGCCACGGCAAGGACCGCGTAAAAACTCTTCGGCTCTGCCTCTTCGTGGTGCGCTTCGATGGCGCCGATAACATCGATGGATTCGTTGTATTTTTTCGCAAGGTCCGCGCCGATCTTGGCGTGCGTGCCTTCGATCTGGTGATCGACCGCTTTGCCGATGTCGTGCAAAAGCCCCGCGCGCCTGGCGACCTTAAAATCGAGCCCCAGCTCCGACGCCATGACCCCTAAGAGGAACGCGACTTCCTTGGAATGCTGCAGTGCGTTCTGGCCGAAGCTGGTGCGGTATTTAAGCCTCCCGATCAGTTTGACGATCTCCGGATGGAGGCTGGTGATCCCCACGTCGAAAACTGCCCGCTCCCCTTCCTCGCGGATCTTTTCTTCCATCTCTTTTTTGACCTTTTCAACGACCTCTTCGATCCTTCCCGGGTGGATGCGGCCGTCCGCGATGAGTTTTTCCAGGCTCAGGCGCGCGATCTCGCGGCGCACCGTATCAAAACAGGAGAGCGTGACCGCTTCCGGCGTATCGTCGATGATCACGTCGACCCCGGTGGCCATCTCCAGCGCGCGGATATTACGCCCTTCGCGGCCGATGACCCTTCCCTTCATTTCGTCGTTGGGCAGATTGACGACGCTTATGGTGGATTCCACCGTATGCTCGACGGCGCAGCGTTGAATGGCAAGGCTGATGATCTCCCGCGATTTTTTATCCGCGGTGTTACGGACCTCGTCTTCCTGCCTCTTGATAAACACCGCCTTTTCGCTGTTCAGCTCTTCGTTCAGGCGGTTCAGCAGTATCTGTTTTGCCTCGTCGGCCGACAGGGAGGATATCTTCTGCAACCGCTCCTTTTCCTCCGCGATCAGCGCCAACAGCTGGTTATCCTTGGCCTTCAGGGCCTCTTCCTGCTTCTTGATATTCTCCTGCCTCAGCTCAAATTCTTTTTCCTTTTTCTCCAGCAGGTCGAGCCTGCGGTCGATGTTCTCTTCCTTCTGGGTGAGCCTCTTTTCAAGGCCGCCGATCTCCTGGCGCCTGTCCTGCGTCTGACGCTCAAACTCCTGCCTCATCTTATACAGGAGGTCTTTCGATTCCAGCTCTGCTTCCCGGCGCTTATCCTGGGCTTCCTTGGCTGCCTGTTCCAGGATCACCTTGGCCTTTGCCTCGGCATCCTGGATCTTTCTTTCGGCAATATATCTTCTGAAAAAATATCCGCCGAAGAGCGCAATAAGCGCGACCCCTAGGTATATAAATAGCGTAACCATGGTGTATCGCTCCTTCTTAGAAATACACGCACAACCTTCCCGTGATCCGGGAGGGGGTTTTTGCGTTTGTGTTATGGCGATGCGAGTAAAAACAGGAAAGCGGTTGAAAGGTGGTCGTTATGAAGCGTAAATCAGGCGGTTAACCCGCATATCATGCCTGACGGTGTGGACAAACGGCAGAACTTGAAAGTTATATGCCAGGCCGATCGCCAAAGCTTTTGGGAGGAGCTCTTTTAAGAACCGGTCGTAACAGCCTTTACCCCGGCTAAGACGGTTCCCCTTTTTATCAAAGGCAATGCCTGGCACAATCACTATATCTATATCCCTGATGTTTACGGGCATGCGCATGACGGGTTCCGCGACTCCATAGGGCCCCTTGACAACCCGTGCCCCGGGTTCCCAGCGGACCGGCCGTAAGCCGCCGCCTCTCTTGGTCAACGGAACCGCGATCATTTTACCGAGCTTACGCGCACCCGCGATCATTTCTGCCGTATTTACCTCGCCACCAAACGCAATGTAGAACATTATTTTCTTTGCTTTCCTGAAAACCGCACTCCTAAACAGTTTGTTTTTAATAACCCTGCTTTTTCTCTCTCGGCTTTCCTCCTTTTGGGTTTTTAACTTCAAGAGAATTTTACTACGTATTTGCTGCTTTGTCAACCGCGCCTTAGCACCTGCGGGCGGCCTGGACGCCCGGCCTTTATCCATTTTCGTGGCTATGGCCGTGATGGCCTTCTGTGCCGGAAGCGTCCTGTTTAAAAGGCGGCTCTTTACCCTGGCGCACATAGAAATCCTTGATCGCCGAGCGCAGCGCCTCTTCCGCAAGCACGGAACAATGCATCTTTGCGGGCGGCAGGCCTCCCAGGGCTTCCGTAACGGCTTTATTGGAGATCGTCAGGGCTTCCTCTATCGTCTTGCCCTTTACCATATCCGTCACCATGGAGCTGGTGCTGATCGCCGCGCCGCAACCGAAGGTCTTAAACTTGGCATCCACAATGACGTTGTTTTCTATTTTAATATACATCCGCATGACATCGCCGCATATCGGATTACCGACGCTGCCGACGCCGCTGGCATCGGCGATCTCGCCGACATTGTGCGGATGCAAAAAATGATCCATTACTTTATCGCTATACGGATGCTGTTCCATGCGTTAACGTTTTATGGTGCGGTTTTAAGGCCTTTTGGTGGTCCCGCGGCGCGCGGATACTTTGAAGCGCCGCAGCGTCTTTTCTCTGTTCAAGCTCACGGTAGATCAGCACCCAGGCGCAATCCTTATCCTTATCGACTTCGCATTTGCCCTTATTCATCCCTCCGCAGGGCCCGTTTAACAGGCCTTTGGCGCAAAGCGTAACCGGGCAAATCCCTCCCGTATCGGCTAACACGCATTCCCCGCACAGGGAACAGCGCTCCCAAAAGTCACCTTTTGAATCTATGACCGCTCCGCAAATAGTGTTGCAGGCGGGGATTGCCGGGTGATTGAGCCTGTTGTTTTCTTTGACCGACTGCACCCCCAGGCCGCAGGCAAGGACCAGGACCGCCTCTGCCTCGCGCAGGGATTTCATATTCTTGGCAAACTCAGCCTTGACCTGCGCTGCCGTGCAGGGAGCGCCGGGGATACAGCTTCCCGTCACGGTCTTTCCTTCTTTTTCCAGCAACGCCTTCATCGCGGCGACTTCGTCGGTCCCGCCGGTCTTGCAGGAAGTGGCGCATTCACCGCAGCCGACCAGGAAGATCGCGCGGTACTTCTTTAAGCTATCTATAATTTCCGTAAGCGGTTTTGTTTCTGTGATAATCATGGGGAAATCTTAACATGCCCGGACTTTGAACTCAAGCAAAAAGCGCCGGGGACAAAGCAAGGGTGGATTAAAGTTTTGCCAGTTTTACGGTAATGTGTTCCCCGTCCTGCCAGGGCCAAAGCATGGCAAACACAAAAGAGTTTTCGTTATGCCAAAAATAAAGGGTCTGCCCCTGCATGATCCCCCCGAACCCCTTGATCACTTCCTGTATCTCGGGGGTAAGGGCGTTGCCCGAAGGCCACACCGAAGAGCCGAAGAGTCCGTCCAGCGCAGCCAGTAACGGGCTCAGGTGTTGGCGGACCAGGACCAGCTCCAGATACGTCTCGCTTTCTTTCCTGGCGGTCTCAAACCCGACCTTTTTGATACTTGTCTTTAAATGCTCAAATTCCATGGTCTCAATATCCTCCCAGGCTGCTGATCGCCCGTACGACTATCTGTAAAGAATGCAGTGCCTCTTCTCCCAGGTTCACCCCGACGGCAAAATCTCCGTCTTCCATCTTGCCGCACCAGGCCACGACCCCCTTCAGATAGATGCAGCCCCCGTTCGGAAGGACGATCCACATTTCAAGCGGCGTATCGCGGGGGATATCATCCTTGGCAGCCAACCCCACGCCTTTATCGCTTATGTCGCGTAACTGCCCGTGCCCTTCGAGTTTAGAATTCAGGTTAAGGTAGCGCACGGGCAAGATCAGCTTCGAGCGCTCGAATCTTCTTTTATTTGCCGGGTCAGGTTCTTGCATGCTCACGGTATATATTATAAAACAACGGGGGGAGCAAAGTAAAACATTATTTACGTTCGCTCTTTACCTTTTCGTAAAGGTAGGCGCGGTATCCCGGGCCGCTGTATTCGGAGGCATAATCGACCTTCCAATACGCTTCCCCGGGATCCTGTTTTCCCTCGGCAATAAGCCGCATCATCTTTTCTTTTTTGACATCGAGCTTGAAACCCGATTCCAGGCGCACCACCTGCCACCAGTCAGACGGCAGCGTATAAATACCGCTTTTTTTGTCCTTAAAGGCCGCTTCGAAGTCCGCGCCGGTGGATAGTTCCGGGTGCGCAGCCATATACTGGCTGATCTGTTCGGCAGAAATACCCAGTTCTTTCATCCAGGTGGCGCCATCCAGATACGTGTAGAGTTCCGAGCGCGGGAGGTCGACCATGCTGAAACTCCCCTCATCAAGCTCCCACTGCGCCCAGGGCCCTGCCTGGCGGAAAAGGGTGACCTGGCAGAGCTTACCCCCGGAGATCTTGATCGTTACCAGGATATAATCAACCCCGACGATCTCCCCCGTTCCGAGATTGACTACGTCGACGATCTCAAACTGCCCTTCATAGATACCCAGCTGCTTTGCCAGGTAAAACACCAGCTTGTCCTCCAGCTCCTCCCCCAGCATGTGCTTGCGGTCGCTGAGCATCAGCAGGCGCTGCGGCTGATAACCCGAGAGCCTCTCCTGATTATAATTAAAGTAGGCGAGCGCCACCACCCCGGCCAAAAACGCCCCCTCCAGCAAAAGAAGGAAGAGTTTCTTCATGCGCTCCTCCCGTCATTCTGCGGCGGAGAAGCGGGCGGACGCAGCTTTTCCAGGCGTTTCTTGATCTCTGCCTCCTGCCCGTTTTCCGACGGCCGGTAATAGCGGGTAGGGCGCGCACAATACTGCTGTTCGACAAAGTTTCCTTCGTATGCGTGAGGATATTTATACCCTTGTCCGTGGCCGAGCTTCTTTGCCCCGGGGTAGGAGGCATCCTTCAGATGCTCCGGGACATCCTGGACCTTGTTCTCTTCGATGTCTTTGGAGGCCTCTTCGATTGCCAGGTAACTGGCGTTGGATTTAGGGGCGCAGGCGACGTAGATCGCCGCCTGGGCAAGCGGGATACGGGCTTCGGGCATCCCGACAAATTCGGAAACCTCGAGTGCGGAACTTGCCACCACCAGC
>JAQTNB010000084.1 GCA_028714055.1 Candidatus Omnitrophota bacterium | reverse complement strand
GGAAGAAGAGATGACCATGGAAGTCAAAGGCAGGGACCTGGTCGCGGGCCTGCCCAAGACCGTGGCCGTCACCTCAGAAGAGATCCGCGAAGCCCTTCAGGAGCCGGTGCGCGCGATACTGGAGAGTGCTAAGATATCCCTTGAACGCACGCCTCCGGAATTGGCGGCCGATCTTATTGAGCACGGGATCGTCATGGCGGGCGGCGGCTCGCTTCTTAAGGGTCTGGATAAACTGATCTCGGAAGAGACAGGCCTGCCGGTGCATATTGCCGACGACCCTCTGACCGCCGTCGCATGCGGGACGGGCATGGTCCTGGAAGAAATACGCTATCTTAAAAAGGTCACCGTTCACATAAAGTCCGACCTGCATTCTTAAATAACCCTGGCCCCGCAGCAGCAGACAAGATGTGTTTAAGCTCAAAGATAAAAGAATAGCGTATGCGGCAATTTGTATCGTCATAGTCTTTGCCGTTTTTTTATCCACCCCTGCCTTACGCACTCCGTTCCTCGATTCCTTCAGATACCCGTTCAGTATTCTGGCTTTTATCCGCAGGGAAGTGTCCGCGTTTGTTTTTTTTCACCGTAATTACGTCCAGAAAGAAAGGCTGCAGAAGGAAAACGACCTGCTTAAGACAAAGCTTGAGCTGGCCGATGAGGCATACCGGGAAAACGCGCGCCTGAAGGATATTCTGGATTTAAAGCAGCAGTCGACGTTTCGCATGGTCGCCGCCAGGGTCATCGCCCGTTCGCCCGATAACTGGTCTTCGGCGGTGATGCTGGATAAGGGCAAGTCTCACGGTATCAGGAAGGGGATGGCGGTGGTGACCTTCGCGGGCCTTGCCGGCAAGGTCACTGAGGCATCGGAACGTTCAAGCAAGGCGATGCTGATCAACGACCCGAACCTCGGGGTCTCCGCGGTCATCAAGCGCAGCAGGCAGGAGGGGCTTGTCTGCGGCACGCTCGGGAGCACCCTGGTGATGCGCTATCTTACCAAAGAGAGCGATATACAGGTTTCGGATACGGTGATCACCTCGGGGCTTACCCCTGTCTTTCCGAAAGGCTTCATGATCGGGACGGTGGTTGCTATCGGAGAAGAGTTTTCGGGCCTCAGCCGTTACGCGCTGGTAAAGCCGGCAGTAGACCTATCGGCGCTGGAAGAGGTATTGATCATCGTAAAATGAAAAAGATCTGTTTTTTCCTGATCATGCTCTTGTTCTTCATGCTGCAGGCTACGCTGTTTCAGCCGTTCAGGGTCTTCGGCGTCAAGCCCGACCTTTTACTGCTGTCGGCGGTCTCTGCGGGGCTGCTCTTTGACCTTAAATGGGCGCTGTTCTTCGGCATCATCGCGGGGTTCTTGAAAGATATCCTGGGGGTGCAGGACTTCGCCTTCAACGTTGCATTTTTCTCCTTATGGTCGTATGTATCGCACCTGGTCTCGCGCAAGGTGCATCTTGACAACGAATTATTTGCCGCGATCTTCGTCTGTGTCGTGGCATTCGCCCATATCGGCATATCCCGGATCGTGTTTACGTTCCTGGGCATTACAACTGGCTCAACCGGCGTATTCGCGCGCACGCTTTTGCTTGAGCCGCTGTACACGGCACTGTTCCTTCCGCCGGCATACCGGGTTTTCGCCCGGCTGACCTGATATACCTTATGCGCCTTAAGATCACCGCTGTCGCCATCACGGCCGTATTTTTTCTGCTTTTTGCCGGGGTGCTTAACCTCACCTGCATACAGGGTAAGAGGCTTAAGTACCTAAGCGAGAAGAACTGCGTGCGCCTTATGCCCCAGCAGGGAAGCCGGGGGAAGATCCTGGACCGTAACGGCGAAGTCATCGCCGGCAGCCGGCTTACCTATGACGCGATGCTCCTTCCCCAGGACAAAAACGAGACAGAGCGGCTCCTTACCCGCGTTGCCGCGATATTGGGGGAGTCAAGCGGCAGCCTCAGGAAGGCGTTTCAGGAGAGGTTTGTTTCTTCTTCCGTCCCGGTTGCGATCGCCGCCAACATCGACGTCAAGAAAGCCATCGCCCTCGAAGAGCTTAAGGATGAGCTGCCGGGAATCATGATCCAGCCTCACCCCTTACGCGACTATCCTTACGGAAAGCTTGCCTGCCATGTCCTCGGATATTTAAGCGAGATCGACCGCTGGCGGCTTACGAAACTCGGGGATTACGGTTACAAGACGAAAGATATCGTCGGTTTCGGCGGGGTGGAGGAAAAATACGATTATTACCTGCGCCAGGAAGAAGGGGGATTATCGTTTGAGGTGGACCACCGGGGAAGGTTTGTGCGGGTCCTTGGCTTCAGGCCTCCGCAGGACGGCAAAGACGTCCAGCTTACCCTGGATCTGCGCGTCCAGAGAATAGTCGAAGAAAACCTTGACGGCAGGACCGGCAGCATCGTCGTTATGGACCCCTATGATGGCCAGGTCATTGCCATGGCAAACAGCCCCGGGTTTAACCCGGAGGCTTTTGTTTACCGGAGCAGCCAGCGGGCGCTCAGCGGCATCATGAATAATCCGGAAGCTCCTCTGGTCAACAGGGCGATCAGCAGCACCTATCCTCCTGCCTCGGTATTTAAGATCGTGGTGGCATCCGCGGGCCTGGAAAACAAAAAGGTCAATTTTACCACTACCTTTCCTTGCCAGGGAGGGGCCCAGATCGGCAACAGGCGCTTTGCCTGCTGGGATGTGCATCGGCCGCAGGACGTCTTCCACGCGCTGGTGAATTCCTGCGACGTATTTTTTTACCGCACCGGGCTGCTGCTCGGCCCGGAGGCGATCCATGATTACGCCCTTAAGTTCGGGTTCTCAAAGCCGACAGGCATAGAGCTTCCGTATGAGGCAGGCGGTTTTGTCCCGCACCCGCTGAAGCGCAAGCTCTACCAATTCAAAAAATGGTTTGACGGGGATACCGCCAATTTTTCCATCGGCCAGGGCGACCTTCTGGTCACTCCCTTGCAGGTCACCCGCGCGATGGCTGTCTTTGCCAACGGCGGAAAGCTGGTCAGCCCCTATATCATCAGTTCGATCTCCGGCCAACGGTCACCGGAAGGCCGCAGGAAAACGGCTGCCATCTCCCTGAAGGAGGACAACCGCGAGCATATAAGGCTTGCGCTCAGGGAGGTCGTAGCAAGCCCCACAGGCACGGGGATCGCGTTGGCAGGGGCGGGTATCGCGGTAGCCGGGAAGACCGGCACTGCCCAGGTAACGCGCGGGCAGCCGCACGCCTGGTTTGCGGGATTCTTTCCGTTTGCAAAGCCGAAGTTCGTCATCTGCGTGTTCCTTGAGAACGGGACATCGGGCCATTTTGCCGCGATCCTGGCGCGGCAGATCATAGAGAAGATGGCGCTGGAGGGATTGGTATAATGCTGCTCAGCCGTTCCGGGACATCGCTTTTGATCATCGCGTTATGTATCGCGGCCCTGGGGATACTCTCCATATACAGCAGTACTTCCCAGAAAGAGGGGGATTTCTGGCAGCTCACCTATAAACGCCAGGTCTTCTGGGTGATGATCGGGGTAGCCCTGTTTTTGCTCGTTTCTAATTTTAATTACCGCCGTTTCTGGGACGCGACGTATTTATTGTACGCGGTAACGCTGGCGCTGCTTTTGCTTGTTTTTATCCTCGGGGCGGTAAGGCTCGGCGCCCAGCGGTGGCTTAAGGTAGCCTGGTTTAATTTCCAGCCCTCCGAAGCGGCAAAGCTTGCGGTGGTGGTGTTCCTCGCCCGTTATTTCAGCACAAAACCGGCAGGCGCGTTATCGCTTTCCGTCGGCAGTATGGGTTTTGTCCGGGCGGTTTTGATACCGTTGGCATTTGTGCTTGTGCCTGTCGGGCTGATCGTCGAGCAGCCCGACCTTGGCAGCGGCATCATCGTATTCTTGATATTGCTGATCATGCTCTACGTCTCGGGGGTAAGGATGGGGTATGTCCTGGGGTTTGTGCTCGCGGGCCTCTCGATGCTGCCGGTTTTCTGGAATATGCTGCGGGGGTATCAGAAGGACAGGCTCCTGGTGTTCCTGAACCCCAATATCGACCCGCTGGGCGCGGGCTATACGATCATACAATCCAAGATCGCCATCGGCTCCGGCGGGATCTTCGGCAAGGGGTGGATGTCGGGGACGCAGAGCCAGCTGCGTTTTCTTCCCGAATCGCACACCGATTTTATCTTTGCCACGTTCGTGGAAGAATGGGGGTTCTTCGGGAGCGCGGTGCTCTTCTTTTTGTATTACCTGCTTATCAGGCAGGGCCTGAACATCGCCTCGCGCACCAGCGACAGCTTCGGCAGGCTTCTGGCCCTGGGGATCTGCTGTATGTTTGCCATCCAGATCTCCATCAACGTTGCCATGAACCTGGGGTTTGCGCCCGTCGTGGGGGTCCCGCTGTATCTGATGAGTTACGGCGGCTCCTCCATCGCGGTTACGTTCGCTTCTTTAGGTATCCTGGCGAATATCGACAAGCAGCGCTCTGTCTTTTAACAGGTACACTATTGGCTATCGACTATAGACTATCGACCAATTAATCGGCCATCAACTATAGACTATCGACCAACATGATCGACGACATCTTACTTAACTCAAACATCCAGCGTCCCGGCCGTTATATCGGCAGGGAGTGGAACGTCTCGCGCAAAAGCTTTGACCAGGCGCGGGTGAGGTTTGCGCTCTGCTTTCCCGATCTTTACGAGGTAGGGATGAGTAACCTGGGCATCCGCATAATCTACGGTATCCTCAACGCTATGGACGGGGTCACGTGCGAACGTTTTTTTTCCTGCGGCAGAGACCTGGAGGATGCGTTGCGCGCTAAGGATGAGCCTCTATTCTCCCTGGAATCAGGGCGGGGGCTCAGGGACTTTGACCTGGCAGGCTTTTCTCTGGGGTATGAATTATGTTATACCAATATCCTGGCGATGCTCTCTCTTGCCGGGATCCCTTTACGCGCAAGCGAGCGCTCGCCTTTGGATCCCCTGGTCATCGGCGGAGGGCCCTGCGTGCTTAATCCCGAACCGCTCCATGAATTCTTCGATGCCTTTCTCATCGGAGAAGCAGAAGAGGCTTTACCCGAGGTCATCGCGGCATACGCGCCGCTTAAAGAAAGTTTCAGGTCAGGCGTCATCTCCCGCGCTGCCGTGCTTGAGCGCCTTGCCGCAATCGAAGGGGTGTATGTCCCTTCGCTATACAACGTCGAATATGCCGCCGACGGAAAGATCGCGCAGTTTACTCCTTTGAGCGCCTCAGCACCCGCGCGCGTCAGGAAACGCGTCGTGGGAAACCTCGATAGCGCTTATTTTCCCGCGCAGTGGCTGGTGCCTTACCTTCAGACCGTGCACGACCGCGTCAGTATCGAGATCGCGCGAGGCTGCCCGAACCGCTGCCGTTTCTGCCAGGCGCGCCAGCAATACTATCCTTTACGCCTGCGTTCGCCTCAAACGGTGCTGCGCCTTGCAGAAGAATCCTTTCGTAAGACCGGCTATGAAGAGATCGCCCTCGCGGGCCTGTCGGTAAGCGATTATCCCGGCATCGAAGAGCTGATGTCCTGCCTTATCGGCGCGTTCAAAAGAAAAGGGGTCGGCATATCTTTACCGTCGATCAAGCCAAAGGACCTGGTGGGGAGCCTTTCTTCGCAGATCGCCAGTATCAAAAAGACCGGTTTGACTTTCGCGCCTGAAGCGGCAACGGCAGAGCTTCGCAAAACCCTGCACAAGGATTTCCTGGTGGATGAGTTCTTCGGGGCTATCGATGAGGCTTTCCGCAGCGGATACCAGCGGGTTAAGCTTTACTTTATGATCAACCTTCCCGGAGAGACAAGGCAGGACCTCGATGCCATACTGGACTTTGCCGCCTCGGTCTCAAACGCGCGAAGAAAAATAGCAGG
>JAQTNB010000083.1 GCA_028714055.1 Candidatus Omnitrophota bacterium | reverse complement strand
ACCAGGCCCGCGGGCCCCGCGCCCACGATCGCCACATCCACGTCAAGCGCAGCCAGGAGCTTTTCTTTGTAGGATTCTATGATAGCCCGGGAGATCTTTATTTCATCAAGCATGTCTCTTCCTCCTTTTCTTAACGGTTGTCAAATAAAAAACCCTATGCCGAGCATAGGGTCATTGCACACCGGTAAATCCCTACGCTGGCATTACCCAGTTCAGGTTCATCGGGTTATCCGCTTTTGCCGGCAAAGAATTGTTTTTGCCGCACGGCGGAACTCTCAGGCCGCTTAACGACCTCCCCGTTTTTTAGCTATTTCCAAGGATAACGCAAAAGCCCGTTCTTGTCAATGCTGTTTTCTGCCGCCGTTAAAAATGCCGGGGGTCTTTTCGCCGCAGAAAACGCATCTTCCGTCTTCCAGGTTATACTCCCGGACGCTGAAGCCTGCCCTGGTAACCACGGGTTTGCCGCAGCCGCGGCAATAGGTATTCTCATCCCAGCCGGCGACATTACCGCAGTAAACAAATCGCAGGCCCTGTTCCTTGCCGATACGTTCGGCTTCTTTCAGCGTTCCGGAAGGCGTCGGCGGCTGAGCGGTAAACCGGTAATCCGGATGGAACCGCGACACATGCCAGGGAATATCCCTGCTGACCCCGGCGATGAATCCGGCGATCCCGGAAAGCTCATCCTGAGAATCGTTTTCCCCCGGGATGACCAGCGTCGTCACCTCGACCCATACCCCGGCTTTCTTCATCAAGGCGATGGAATCGCATACCGGCTGAAGTGAGCCTCCGCAGACCTTCCGGTAGGCATCGTCCCGGAAAAACTTCAAATCCACGTTAGCGGCATCCAAAAAAGGAACGAGCTCAGTGATAGCCTCGGGAGTCATATAACCGTTGGTAACGAAAACATTGCGCAAACCCTCTTTGCGGGCGCGCGCGGCCGTCTCAAGGGCATACTCAAAAAAAATGGTCGGTTCGGTATACGTGTATGAGATGCTGGCGCATTTGTTCTCTGACGCAGCGCGCACCAGCTCCTGCGGCAGGACCGTAGCGGGGCCTTCCGGGCCATCACCCGGCTTGGCCTGGGAGATCTGCCAGTTTTGGCAAAAGCCGCAGCGGAAATTGCAGCCGGCAGTTGCCACGGAAAAGCTTAAACTCCCGGGCAGGAAATGATACAGCGGTTTTTTCTCGATCGGGTCGACGTGCATGGCAACGGGTTTGCCATAGACAAGCGTATAGAGCGTCCCCCCGCGGTTAAGCCTTACACCGCAGATGCCAAAGCCCCCCTCAGGGACCAGGCAGCGGTGGCTGCAAAGAAAACAGGACACCTGCTCATCTTCGGTCTTTTTATACAGGAGCGCTTCTTTCATACGGCGAGGCTTTTAAGCAGATCATTTTCGGCGCGGGGGACCTTCAATGCCCCTTCCCGTGTACCGGGCATCGCCCTGTGCGTTATCGTAAGTTCCGGGGCTTCGCTGGCATCGCAATAAGAACAGGTAATACGGCAGCAAAGCGCCAGCGACTCCTCATCCATCCTGCCCCGCGCAAGCGCACACGGGCCTGCGATATCCTCCGGAGGATAAAAAGTCAGGTCTCCGGGCAGCGCCATGCTTTCCAGGAAATTATTTTCCTCTTCGTCGCGGCCGACCACCAACTTCAGCGCACCGTTGATCCGAAAGTGCCTGCCTGCCTTCAGGAGCTCGACGTTCTCCAGCGTCAACGCATCATAACGCAGGAGATCCCTGATCCTGCGCGAGAACACGCGGTCCGTCAAAAGGCACCCTCCTGCCGGATTCGGATAGTCCCGGATGCGGAATTGCTCGGCAAGGACCATCTGCGGCCTGCGCCCTCTGCCGGAAAAACCAAGCAGCCGGCTGCGCGCGACCCATCCTTCTTTCTCCGGGACGGTCTCCGGAAGGCAATGTGCGGACAAGGGCCTTAAAAGCAGCCCCTCCAGGCCGCTTTCTCTTTCTATGATCCCTAACGCCCTTCTATGCTGCGACATGGGCCGCTGCCCAAGTACTTCTCCGGTTATGACGAAGTGTGCCCCCCACTCCTCCAGCAGCCTGCGGGCTGTACGCAGCATCAATATTTTGCAGTCAATACAGGGGTTGGCTCCGGAGCCAAACCCGTGCCGCGGGTTTTCAAGCAGCGGCAGGAACGTATGCCCCTCATCGATGATGCGCGCCGGCAGAGATAACGCATGCTGCACCAGAGAATCAACGCGTGCCTCGGGAGAAGAAGACCTCTTTGCGCGATGGCAAAAGGGGACCTTAAAATGCAGGGGGATCACCTCGATCCCCTGCTCCTGGACCATGCGCGCGGCCAGTATGCTGTCTAAGCCGCCTGAGATCAATGCGATCGCCTTCATTTTCAACGCACAATTGCCAGATTCAGGAACGTCCCGGTAATGAGTGCGGTGACAACCATGATAGCCGTTGCCTTCAGGAGCGCCCGGAAACCCAATTCCTTGAAAAGGATGACAAACGTTGCGATACAGGGAAAAGAAATACTCAGAAGTACGCAGGAGATAAAAAGTTGTTTTGCGCTTAAGGCAAGCGGCAGCAGCATCCCCGCGGCGACATCTTTACGGAAAAAACCCAGGACCAGGGCAACCACCGCTTCTTTCGGCAGGCCGAAGAGCCCCTGCACCAGCGGCGCGGATAAGTTCGTTATAAAATCAAAGGCCCTCAGGTACACAAAAAGGTTCACCAAAAGCACGCCTGCCAGCACAACGGGTGCCGCTTCAAAGAGGAAATGCTTAACGCGGAAAACGAGTTTTCGCGCAAGCGCAAAAAACGGCGGGATGCGGTACGGAGGTATCTCTACCAGGAACTCCGGGCTGTATCCCTTGACCAGGCGGTTCAATACGACCCCCAATATCAGCCAAAGGGAAAAAAGCACCAGGTACACTCCCATAATATAATACCCCGATAACCCACCCAGCAGAGAAAAGATCATTGCCTGCAGCGGCACGCAGGGCACGCCGATCGAAATGAGCGTAGCGGCAATGAAACGCTCGCGTTTAGATTCAAGGATGCGGGTCGCCAGGATCCCGGGGACATTGCATCCGAAACCCAGGAGCACAGGAATGATGGCAAAACCGTGTAAGCCCAGGCGATGCATGAGGCTGTCCAGCAGCATTGCCAGGCGCGGCAGGAAACCGACATCTTCAAGCAGGCTTAAAACCAGGTAAAAAGAAATGATGTAAGGCAGGACCATGGCAAGCTCTATATACGGAGCAGTGGTCAAGACACCCAGGGATTGCTTAAAATCAATGCTGCCGTTGA
Source organism: Candidatus Omnitrophota bacterium (assembly GCA_028714055.1). GTDB lineage: Bacteria > Omnitrophota > Gorgyraeia > Gygaellales > Profunditerraquicolaceae > JAQTNB01. The sequence goes on along the minus strand of JAQTNB010000083.1, from coordinate 2,612 downwards.
TAAGGTCTCCGATAAGCACATGATGCACAAAACCCTGCCGGCCAAGAAGGCTGCTCAGGCGCTCAAGCGCCGGAAGGTAATAACGCATAAACAGCGGGTCAAACACGTTTGAGATCAAAAATTCCCCCACCGTGCGCACCACCTTAAAAGAAACGATGATCACCCCCACGGCCATTACGATCCCGGTAAAAGGCCGCAGCGATGCATCCTCCAGCATTTCTCTGAGCGTATGGTGCCGGTGCTCAAGATGCTGCACCTGCTCGATGATCGTGCCGATCCTTTGCCAGCGCTGGGTATGGGAAAGCCTGGGCGACGGGGCGATCCTGGATTCATCAAGCCTTTGTATGAGCATCTTAATCCCGGCGCCGGTGACCGCGCAGGTAGAGACTACCGGAACGCCAAGGAGGCTCTCCAGCAACTGCGCGTCGATATGCACGCCGCGATGGACGGCGTCATCGCACATATTGAGGCAGACGATCACGCGCAAGCCTTCTTCGAGCAGCTGCAGCGTAAGATAAAGATTACGCTCAAGGTTCGTGGAATCAAGCACGCTGATCACGCAGGCCTCTTCTTCTTTGCGCTTGAGGAGCGAAACGGCTGCTTCCTCTGCCGGAGAAGAAGGGTCAAGCGAATATGCTCCGGGCAGGTCGATCACCTCTATGCGTTCCTCCCCGGACTTCATATAACCCTTGAGGACCTCAACGGTCGTGCCGGGGTAATTGGAAGAGATCACCTGGACACCGGTCAGGCGCGAAAATACGACGCTTTTCCCTACGTTGGGGTTCCCGACTAAAAAGATCTTTTTAATCATTGGTCTCTACGATTATCTTGCCGGCGACACCGTGGCCGATGGCAACCGTGCCCCTGCCGACCTTGATGGCAAACGCGCCCCTCAGGGCAAAATGGCTTAATTTGGTGATCTCCCTGCCCGGATAGATCCCCATCCCCATCATCCTGCTCTGCAGAAGATGGCCTCCGCAGATCTCGCTGATCTTGCCTTTTTGATTGGCTTTCATCTTAGCCAAAGTGATCTTTTTCATATTTGTATGCGGTAGAAAACCGGCTTAGTGGGCGTGCGCCATGCGCGTCAGGTGGATAAACAAGATCCCCGCGGCAAAGGCCACGACCGAAAGGCTTGCGCGCTTTAAGCCCGGCTGTTTATGCAGTTCGGGTATCAGGTCACAGGCGGCGATATAGATAAATCCGCCGGCAATGACCGGCAGCAGGAATGCCGAAAAATTCTGCAGGCGGCTGGAAAGGTAATAACCGATGCATGTCCCCGCGATGCAGGTCGCCGCCGAAATATAATTGAATACCAGGGCCCTGGCTTTGCTCATCCCGCCGTAAACCAGCACGGCAAAATCACCGATCTCCTGCGGGATCTCATGGAATACGATCGCCATGGTCGTGATGATGCCGAAATGCACGCTGACCATAAAGCTCGCCCCGATGGCAAGCCCGTCGCTGAAATTATGTATCCCGTCTCCGATAAGGTTCAGATAGGTAAAGGCATGGATATCGCAGACGCCCTCGTGGCAATGCCGCCAATGAAAATACCTTTCCATGATGAAAAAAAGCACAAAGCCCACGATCACATACCCGAAGACGACCTCCTGTTCCATCTGTTCAAGGGTTTCCGGGAGCAAATGCAGAAAAGCGCCGCCGATCAATGCGCCGGCTGAAAAAGCGATCAGCCAGACCAGCAGCTTTTCCAGGAGTTTCGATTTAAAAAGCAGGGCCAGGATGCCGATCAGCGAAAGGGCGCTCACGACAACGCTGGCGGACAAAGCCCAGAGAAAATTATGCATAAAGGACCCTCCCTACAAGCCTCATTATATTAACATAGACATCCCGAGGCGACAACTGCTTTTGAAAAAAAGCCCGGCCTCGAAACAATGTTCGTGGCCGGGCACAGGGTCGCTAAAACCCCGTAAACCTACCCCAGGCAGGGCTTCCTGCCTTTATTCGCTTTCTTCGAACGCCAGTTAAGCTTGCCTCTGCGTTTTCGTTTTCCCATATCGGTCCTCCTTAATCCCTGATTTCAAGTATCAGTATTTATAGTAATTGGCCGGTACGACTTGCGAAATATAGCGCACCGCCTCGATGATGCAGATGCGGATCGCCTTCTCCATGGGGGTATTGGCGTATGCCGAAAGGCCTCCGCCCAATGCCCAGTTCCCCATAAAACCCATCATAAAACCGCCGGCAATATCCGAAGCCTGTCCCTGCACGCGCGTTGCCGCCAGGACCTCGGAAGTAGAGGTGTCCACGATGCGGATATCAAGGGCCATGTGCGCCTTGTTGAGCGCCGCCCCCAACAACCCGCCCAATACACCGCTGCCCACTCCTCCGCCCCCTCCGATACCGGCCTTGCCTCCCGAAGCCTGAGGCTCAAACTCGGTGACGGCAGCAGTGATGATGAGCTCTGCGGTCTTGATCTTGCCGCGGGTCGGCCCTCCTGCGGAAGGGTCCCCGGCGCCGGAACTGGAAAGCTCCTGCTCCTGCATGACCGCGGAAAGCACCTGGCGCTCCAGGACCGAGAAACGGTTGGAGTTGATGAGCGCGGTGACCAGCATCTCCCGTAACCCCGAGCCGATCGCCCCTCCTGCCTT